>JBJMWH010000158.1:0-6092 GCA_045810245.1 Burkholderiales bacterium
CAGGTTCATCGTCCCGGGAATGCCGAAAACATGATCGACGCCCTCCCTTCGGAGACAGTCGACCAGCGCCTGCGCGGATGTGGCCACTCGTCCTGTCCTAGGGAATGTGAACCGGGGTTTGGTCCCGCGCCGAGCGCACGATCGCCTCCAGCACGGCCACGTTGTGGACTTCATCCCCGCCGGGGAACGCGAGCCGCCGATGATCCTTCGCCGCGCGTGCGAAATGCTCGAGCTCGGCGCGTTCCGTACTTGTGTTTTCGAACGTGGTGCTCGAAGGCGGATGTTTCACAGTCAGGTTGGCGCGATCGATGAAGCAGGTTCGAAGCGTCCATGTCGAAAGATGCTCGACGTCGCCCACCTCCGCCCAGCCGTTGGAGCCGAAGACCTGCATGCGCCACGTCTCCGCGGTGGCGATCACCGTCGCCAGAGTTCCCGAAGCGCCGCTCGCGAAACGGAACAGCATCGACGTCGTGTCGTCGGCGCCGAACTCCTGGACCAGGCGGGCGCTCTGCGCCACGACCGAGTCGATGCGGCCGGCGAGGTACAGCATCGCGTCGACCACGTGCACCCCGCGCCCGGTCATGCCGCCGGCGGGCACCTCGTCGCGGTCCTGGCGCCAGTGCTCACGGCGGAATCGGTACGCGCTCGGCCCGCAGAAATTGCCTTCGACGTGGAGCAGCTTTCCGAGCCGGCCGTCCTCGAGCATGTGTTTGATTTCGCGCAACGCAGGCTGGAAGCGCCAGTTGTAGCCGACGGCGAGCGTCACATTGCGCTCGGCGCACTCGGCAAGCGCGCGCTCGCATTCGGCGCGCGACAGGCCGAGCGGCTTCTCCACGAACACGTGCTTGCCGGCCTTGGCCGCGGCGGCGATTTGCTCCGCGTGGGTGGAGTGCGGCGTGGCGAGAACTACGGCCTCCACCCCAGGTTCCGCCAGAACATCTTCGTAAGCGGGGAGAAGACGGATGCGATGCACCTTGCAGAAGTCGGCGGCCTTAGCCGGCGTCCGCGTGGCGCCCGCCGTGAAGCGAATGACATCGCTCTTGCCCTGGACGGCTGACACGAGGTGCCGGCCCCAGGTCCCGAGGCCGACGATTGCCGCCTGGATCATCGGCTCCGGTTATACAACGACTCGGCGATTCAGAGCGAGGTCGGTTCGAGATACCATGAAACATCAAATGAGAAAGATCAGGATCATCGAGCAGATCTCGCTGGACGGCGTGATCCAGGCGCCCGGCGGACGGGACGAAGACGGCGACTACGCGCATGGCGGATGGGCGATGCGGTATTTCGACCCGGCCATCGCAGACGCCATAGTCGCGGCGCAGGGCGAGAGCTTCGATCTGCTGCTTGGCCGCCGGACCTACGATATCTGGGCCGGCTACTGGCCAAAGGTGGAGAGCCATCCGATCGGGGACGGTCTGAACGCCGCCACGAAATACGTCGCGACGCACAGGCCGGACAGCCTCGGATGGGGTCCGGTCGAGGATCTGGGTGCTGACATCATTGAAGGTGTTCGCCGCGTCAAGGCAAAGGATGGCCCTGACCTCATCGTCTGGGGAAGCTCGACGCTGACGCCCGTGCTGCTCGAGCAGGGATTGGTCGATGAGGTTCTGCTCCTCGTCTGCCCGGTCTTGCTGGGCCAGGGCAAACGCTTCTTTTCGGACAGGGCCGAGCCGCGCGAACTCGCGCTCGTCAGCACGAAGGCCGCGTCCTCGGGCGTGCTCATGAACACGTATCGACACGTTGGATCGCTTCCAACCGAACCTTCCGCTACAGCCGGTTGAGCTCGACCGCCCAGGTGGAAACGACCTTGTCTTCCTCGAGCAGGCTGCCGCGCACGCTGTAGCGGGCGGGATCGCGCCGATGAAGCGACTCGAAGCCGCGGAAGCGGCCGGTGGCGCTCGCGTAAAAGGACAGGATCGAGTCGCCGACGACGACGAAGCGCCCGCGCAGGGCGCCGATCGCCGGATTGAGCGCGATCCAGTGCGTCGAGCGCGCCCCGGGCGAGAACGGCACGATCTCGTAGCGGTTGTGCTGCACGCGCGCCGGGTCGCCGCGCAGGCGCTGCACCGCCTCGAAGAGCCAGCGGTTCGGCTCGTGGCGCACGGTGGTCTCACCCGCGAGGGCGAATTTGGTGCCGGCAGCGTCGCAGTATTCGCCCTCCGCGCGCCAGCTTCCCTCCTTGAAAATAAAGGTGTGGTCTACCCGTGCACCTTCACGGAATCGGCCGGCGCCTGCGAGCGCTCGTCCAGGGTGTAGTCGCGGACCACGCTCGCGATGCGCAGGCGGTAGGAGTTGAAGATTCCGCCGCGCCCCTTGGCCTGCGCTTCGCGATGGCGCTGCAGGTTGCGCCATTTGCGCACCGCCTCCTCGTCGCGCCAGAACTGCAGCGACAGGAACTTGCCCTTGGTAGTGATGCTCTCGAAGCGCTCGAGCGAGATGAAGCCGTCGGCCTTGTCGAGGTCGGCTTTAAGCGTGCCGACGAGCTCCATGTAGTCGGCGAACCGGCCATCGGCCGGCGTGAATTCGAAGATCACGGCGATCACTGGACCCTCCGCCGCCGATGATACGATGCACCGTGCCAAAGCGTAACTCTCCGTGGAACCGCGTCGTGCGGATCTTCCTCACCGGGCTGCTGACGGTGCTGCCGCTGATCGCCACCGTGTATTTCGTGGTCTGGGTGCTCTCGATTCTCGAGCAATTCTTCGGCAAGCAGGTGCTGCTGCTGATCCCGGACCAGTGGTACCACACCGGCATGGGACTGGTGGTCGCGATCGTGGTCGTGTTCCTGGTCGGCGTGCTGATGCACGCGCTGCTCTTCCGCCAGCTGTTCGGCCGTGCCGAGAAGCTGCTGCTCGAGATCCCGCTGGTGCGCTCCGTGTACGCGGCGCTGCGCGACCTGCTGGGCTTGTTCTCCGAGCACAAGGAGCCCCTCCAGGTGGTCGCGCTCGATCTGCCGGGGAACCTGCGCGTGCTGGGCTTCGTCACGCGCAGCGATTTCAGCGATGCGCCGCAAGGCATCGCCCGCGCGGGCGAAGTCGCGGTGTATCTGCCGATGAGCTACCAGATCGGCGGCTACACGGTACTCGCGCCGAGGAGCGCGTGCACCCCGGTGGAGATGTCGCGCGAGGAAGCGATGAAGTTCATCCTGACCGCCGGCCTGAAGAGCGCTTCGCCGTCGGCCGATCCGGCGCGCGCCGGCTACGAGGGTCGCCGCCCCCCGTAGGCGTCGCGCAGCAGGCCGAGCACCGGCTCGTATTCCACCTTGCGAGGGTTCGGGTAAGGCGCCTCCACGGCGATGCGCGCGGCACGTTCGAGATCGGCTTCCTTCATGCCGATATCGGCGAGACGCATCGCAAGCCCAAGCTTTTCTTCCAGCTCATAAAGACCGAGGGCCGCGTCGGTCTTGCCGAGGGCCTTCGAGATTCTCGCCATGGCCTGCGGAGCGGCGGCCTGGTTATAGCGCAGCGCGTGCGGCAGCACGATCGAATGCGTCTCGGCGTGCGGCAGGCCGAAACCGCCGAGGACATGGCAGAGCTTGTGGTGCAGCGCGACGCTTGTGGTGCTGATCGTCATGCCCGCGAGCCACGAGCCATACAACGCCTCGCTTCTGGCCTTCGAATCTTTTGGCCTGGAAACGATCATCGGAAGGGATGAAGCAAGCGCCCGAATTCCCTCCTCCGCCATAAGCGAGATGATCGGGTTGCCGTCGTGCGCGTAGAGCGCCTCGGCGCAGTGGGCGATGGCGTTCATCCCGCTCGCGGCCGACACCGCGACCGGCAGGTCCAGCGTGAGCTCGGGGTCGTAGATCACCGCTTTGGGCAGCACTTTCGGGTCGCGCCCGGTCTTCTTCGCGCCGCCTTCGCTCACGCCCCAGATCGTGGTCATCTCAGAACCCGAATACGTCGTCGGGACCGCGACAACCGGCAGGGACGACGAAAGCGCGATCGCCTTGCCGAAGCCGATGGTCGATCCGCCGCCGACGGTGACGCAGCAGTCGGCATTCACCTTGCGCGCCTCGTCCCGGGCCGCCTCCACCGCCGCGACGGGCGTATGCATGACCGCCCGGTCGAATATCCCGGCGACCGCCAGGCCCTGGGCGAGGTTGCGAACCATCTGGGCGCGGCCGGGCGTCGAGATGAGGAGCACGCGCTTGGCGCCGAGGCGCTCGACCTCGGCGGCGAGGCTGCGGATGCTGCCCGCACCGAACACCACTCGGGTGGGCAGAGACACATAGATGAACTTCACGCCGATGTTTGTCGCATGAGAACCGGGTATCCCTTCTGCGCCGCGCCGAGTGTACCCTAGGGCCGGTATGAATCTGGAGACGCCGGCCAGGGTGTCGCTCAGCGCGACGCGCACCGAGTCGCTGAAAGGCTTCGTCGCCGAGATCTTCGCCAGGCTCGGCGTGCCGGCCGACGCCGCGCGCCTCACCGCCGCGGCGCTCGTCGCCGCTGATGTCGAAGGCGTGTCGTCGCACGGCGTGGCGCTCGTGCCGATCTACGTCGAGCGCATGCTCGCCGGCTCGGTCTCGCCGGAGACCGAGCCGACGGTGATGCACGACGCCGGCTCCGCGATCGTGCTCGATGCCTGCCACATCCTCGGGGCGCTCAGCTCCGACTGGACGCTGCCGATGGTGAGCGAGCGCGCGCGCGAGCACGGCCTCGCCTGCGTCACGGTGCGAAACGCATCGCACTTCGGCAACGCCGCATTCTGGGCGCGGCAGATCGCCGAGGGCGGCCTGATCGGCATCGTCATGGGCAACAGCCATCCTTCCAAGGCGCCGCCCGGAGGCGTCGAGCGGCTCACCGGCGCCAATTCGCTCGCGATCGCGCTTCCGTCCACCGATTCGCATCCATTCGTAGTGGAGCTCGACCACGGTGGCGTGCCGGCCGATGCCGCGGCCGCGATCGCGGCGATGCTCGTTCCGGGTGCCTCGACGAAAGGATTCGGCCTCGCGGCGGCGATCGACCTCCTGTGCGGCGGACTCTCCGGCGGCGCCCTCGGCGCCGAGGTTGGCGCATTCGACGGCGACCCGGCGCAACCCTACGGCTGCGCGCACCTTTTCATGGCGATCGAGCCCGCGCGCTTCGGCATCGCGGGGCTCGACGAGCGCGTCGCGCGCTACGCAGCGCGTATCCGCGGTTCGCGCCGCGCCCACGGCGTGGCGCGCATCTACGCGCCCGGCGATCGCGAGCGCGCGCGCCGCGCCGAGAGCGGCGATGAATGCGTGCTCGCCCCCGAGCTGGTGGCGCGGCTCAAGGAATGCGGCGCGAAAGTCGGCGTCGAGGGACCGCTGTGATGGGCAAGCGCGAGATCCGCAGCGCCAAGCTGCGCACTCCGAGCGGGCACTTCTCGCAGGCGATCGAGGTCGAGGCGAAAGGCAGGATCGTGTTCCTGTCCGGTATGACGGCGCGGCGCGCCGACGGCACCATCGCCGGAGTCGGCGACATCGAGGCGCAGACGCGCCAGGTGTGCGAGAACCTGAAGAGCGCCGTCGAAGCGGCCGGCGGCAGCCTGGATGATGTCTGCCGCGTCGACGTGTACGTGCGCAACATGGAGCACTTCGACGCGATCCACAAGGTGCGCCGCGAATACTTCAAGCCGCCGGCGCCTGCCTCGACCATGGTCGAGGTGACGAAGATGGTGCATCCCGACTATCTCATCGAGATCAACGCGATCGCGGTTTTGCCGTAAAACATGGACAAACCCGCGCTCAGTTTCAGCCATGTTGGACTATTCGTTCACGACATCGAGCGCATGGCCGGCTTCTATACGCGCCTCCTCGGCTTCACGGTGAGCGACCGCGGCGAGATGGACACGCCGCGCGGCAAAGTCTCGTTCGTATTCCTCACCCGGGACCCGCGCGAGCATCACCAGATCGTGCTCGCGAGCGGGCGGCCCGACGAGCTCGCGTTCAACGCCATCAACCAGATCTCGTTCCGCATGGGCGACTTCGCCGGACTGCGCGAGATGTACCGTGCGGTCCAGGCCGAGCGGGGCGTGAGCGAGATCGCGCCGGTTTCGCACGGCAACGCGCTCTCGGTGTACTTCCGCGACCCGGCAGGCAACCGCATCGAGCTGTGCGTCGA
>JBJMWH010000159.1:0-3082 GCA_045810245.1 Burkholderiales bacterium
GATCGGCTCCAGCGCATCACGCACCAGATCATACCAGCATCCGTCCGGCCGTTTGCGCTGTCCCGGAGCGCCGCACACGATCAGGCGGTCAGCGGCGCGCGTCATGGCGACGTAGAGGAGCCGCCGGTATTCCTCTTCGGCTGCGCGCACGGCGCAGGCGCGGGCGGCTGCCACGGGCGGGACGTCGGTCTCCTTGGCGCCCGCCCAGACGATCCGGTCGGGCGTGTCGGGCGAGCCTGAGGCCGGCATGGCGAGCAGGCGCGGGGGGCGCGGTCCGGCCGGATTGGTGGTGGTGTCGGCAAGGATCACCACGGGTGCTTCGAGGCCTTTGGCGCCATGCACCGTCATCACCCGCACCTCGTCGCGCGCGATCTCCATGTCGCGTTTCACCTCGGTCGTGGTGGCACGCAGCCAGGCAACGAAGCCCTGGAGCGACGGGGTCTCGCGGGCTTCGTAGTCGAGCGCGAGATTGAGGAATTCATCGAGCGCATCGGCGGCTTCGGCGCCCAGCCGCTTGAGCATCCGGGCGCGCCCGCCGCCCGGGCCGAGCACGTCGGCATAGAAGGCGAACGGCGGCCGGTACTGAGCTCCGTGCGCCCAGCGCTCCAGCGTGGCCGCGGCTTCGGCAAAGACCGGGTTTGTCTTGGCCTTCGCGGAGAGCTCGTCCCACAGCGTGCCGCGCCGGTTCCAGGCAAGCGCGAACAGCGTGTCGTCGTCCAACTCGAACAGCGGGCTTTTCAGCACGGTGGCGAGCGCAAGATCGTCGGAGGCAAGCAGCAGCGCGTCGGCCAGCACCATCAGGTCCATGACGGCGATATGCTCGGTCAGCAGCAGCCGGTCGGCCCCGGCGACCGCGATGTTATTCGCCTTGAGGGCGCGGATGATCGCCTCGAACAGCGCACCGCGCTGGCGCACCAGAATGAGGACGTCGCCCGGCCGCATCGGCCGCAACGCGCCCGTAACGGCGTCGCTGACGCGCTCGCCGCTCGTCAGCCATTTCCTTGCGCTCGTCGCGATCCTGTGCGCGAGCTTGATCACCGGGCTCGTCTCCGACAACTCGTCGAACGGAGCATCCCAGCCCTCGATTTCGCGCTTTTCCTCCGCTTCGACCAAGGGCCAGATTTCCACCACGCCGGGGGCCTTCTCGCGGACCGCCTGGTGCACCGTCTTGACCGGGTCCGCGGTGAGGCCCGCGTAGGCCTCGGGTCGTGCGAATACGCCGTCGACCGCGTCGAGCACGGCCGGCGCCGAGCGGAACGAGTATTTGAAATCGAGCGCCACGAAGCCGAGACCGCTGTCCTTGTGGGCGGATTCGAAATGGCGTCGCATGTCGGCGAAGTAGTGCGGAGCCGCGCCCTGAAACGAAAAGATCGATTGCTTCTCGTCGCCCACTGCGAAGATCGACCGCGTGAGCGCGCCGCGCGCGCCGGCGCCGGCCGTGAACTCCGACACGAGCCGGCGGATGACTTCCCATTGCTTCGGACTGGTGTCCTGGGCTTCGTCGATCAGCACGTGATCGATGCCGAGATCAAGCTTGTAATGTATCCATGAGGGGTTGACCGTCGTCAGCATCGCCAGCGTCTTGTCGATTAGGTCGTCGTAGTCCAGGAGGCCGCGCCGCTCCTTGTCGGCACGATAGCGCGAGATCACCTCGCCGGCGATGGCGACGAGCGCGCCGGTGCGGTCGCGCGTAGCCACCGCGCGTCGCCGTTCGAGCAGCGCACAGACGCGCTCCTGCTCGGCAGCGAGCTGCTGCGCCAGATCAGGATGACGGTTGGCAAGTCCCCTGGTCAGCAAGCTTTGACGCGGCTCCCCGCCTTTGGTCGTGAAGAACTGCCGATAGTTGGTGATGCGCTCGCCGCCTTGGGCGGCCGCTGCTCGGCAAAGGCAGTCGCTCTGGTTTCGGTCACTTGCCGAACCGGTCGCGAGCACGGCGGCGACTGCCGTCCATCGCGAGAGCGGCAGAATGGGTCCTTCGACAATTTCCGCGTCGATGCGTTCATTGCTGTCGGCCGAATCGATGCCGAGCGCGCCGGATAGATCCGCGACGGCGGCCTCGATGCTGCCGACGTGGTCGATCCATGCGGTGAGCGCGTGGCGCTCGGCGATGGCCTCCCGCACGAGGTCGGCGAACGTTTGGTCGGCGGCCGCCGTGATGGCGGTGCTCAGCGCCCGCCCGAGCGGCCCGTCCGGGGCCGCGGCGGCCAGCATCAGCACCTCGAGGCGAAGCTTGTCGATCAGTTCGGCCTCGGCGCGCTCCTCCAGCACCGCGAAACGCGCGGCGACATTGGCCTCGAACGGGAATTGGTGCAGCAGCCGCGTGCAGGAGGCGTGAATCGTCTGCACCTTGAGGCCGCCCGGCGTGTCAAGGGCCGCGGCGAACAAGCGCCGTGCGTGGGCCCGCCGCGCGGCGTCGACTTTCTTGATGCCGATCTGCCGGAGCTCCGCATCGAGGGCGGCATCGTCGAGTGCGGTCCAGCGCGCGAGCGTGTCGAACACGCGCTTGGCCATGTTGGCGGCGGACGCCTTGGTGAAGGTGAGGCAGAGAATGCGGCTCGGCGCGCAGCCGTCGAGCAGCAGCCGGATGACCCGTTGCGCCAGGACATGCGTTTTGCCGGAGCCGGCATTTGCCGCCACCCAGGCGGACACGAGCGGGTCCGATGCCGCGATTTGCCTGTTCAGCACGTCGGCGGGAACTGGACGCGGCGCGTTCATGCCAGACCTTTGAGAGAATGAACCGATCTCAAGTAGGCGTGGTCACTCGCCGCCTCATCCAGCTCGCCGCCGGTCAACGACCACTCCTTCACGCGTGCAAGGTGGTCATAGTCGCCGTAGTGCGTGCGCCACATCGGGTGGACGAGCGAGCGATAGGGCGTGTTTTCGTCAGCGAAGCGCCGCGCCACAGCAGTGAGGCGGCTGAGCGCGCGCTCGGCCTGGCTGTCGCAATCGCCTTCCTCGAAATCTATGGGGCACGGCTTTCCGGCGGGCTCGCCGCCTTTCAAAAGCACGTAGCTCAGCTCGGCGACCGAGGCGCCCTTGGCGATGCCCGCGAAGCCGCCGTGGCGCAGGATCGCGGCTTCCA
>JBJMWH010000160.1:0-3782 GCA_045810245.1 Burkholderiales bacterium
GAGCCTCTCGTAGCCGACTCGAATCGGCAGGGCGTCGATATCGAGCGCTCCGCGTGCGACGATGCTGGCGGCGAGCGCCGTTCGAACGTCGACGGCAAGAAAAACCTGCCGGCGGCAGCGGTTGCCGAACAGCTCGCAATTGCGACAGGCGCGAACGAACTTTCGTCCCAGTTCATCGGGCGAAATCTGCCGGCAGTAGCCTGAGGCGCGCCCGCGCCTGAAGAGGTCCCCGCTGCCGTCCAGTTCCGTGCGCATGTACGCCGTTCTGCATCTTCGGCCGTCGAGCCAAGACCACCAGACGTGTTCGAGCAGTGCGCCGAGCCCACGACCGCGGTACTCGGGATACACGTAGTGAGAGAAGAGCTCTGGGCACCTCGGATCGGAGTCCGCATCCATGCCAGCCCATCCGGCAAATCCGCCCTGCGGCCGGCGCAGCACGACGAGCTTTGCGTACGGCATGGTGCGCAGGTTCATCGTCTGGCGGCCCTCGCTTGCGGCGAGGCTGATGACCTTCTGCCGTTCGCGCTCGTCGGCCCAGGCGAGCATCAGCGGCTCCTCGCCGGGTCGGATTCCCAGGTCCGGTGAGCGCCCTGGCTCGTAGAGGCTGCCGTTCATGGCGTTCATGGCGAAAGACTGTGCGCGCCGCGGCGTGGAGTGTCGGTGCGTATTCACACCTCAGCGGCCGAATTACCGGATACTGCGACGGGTTCAACTGTTGCTGCCGGCGAAGGTCTATCCGTAGATGAGCAATCACACCGTGGGCGCCGCGAGGCCCGCCGAAACCACCGTCTCGCGCGCCGAGTTCATGAATCTCTTCGCCTCGGTGTTCCTGCCGATGTTCATGGCGGCGGTGGACCAGACGCTGCTCGCGACGGCGACGCCGGCGATCGCCGAGTCGCTCGGGGGGCTGCGCGACACGTCGTGGATCGCGGTCGGGTACCTGCTCGCATCGGCGACGATCGTGCCGGTGTACGGACGTCTGGGCGATCGAAAGGGGCGGCGCGACGTGCTGCTCGTGGCGCTCGGGGTGTTCACGCTCGGCTCGCTCGCGTGCGGGCTCGCGCAGTCGCTGCCGCAGCTCGTCGCCGCGCGCATCCTGCAGGGACTGGGCGGCGGGGGGCTGATGACGCTCTGCCAGGCGCTGATCGGCGAGCTGGTGCCGCCGCGCGAGCGCGCGCGGTTCCAGGGCTACTTCGCGCTGGTCTTCACCGCCGCGAGCGTCACCGGGCCGGTGGTGGGCGGCATCGTGGTTTCGAACGCGAGCTGGCGGTGGCTCTTCTTCGCCAATCTGCCGCTTGCCGTGTTCGCGGCATGGCGTCTGTCACGGCTGCCGAAGGGGGAGAAGCATCCGCCGGCCGCGCGCGGCGCGGATCTGCCGGGGCATGTGCTCTTTGCCGTGGGCGCGCTGTGCACGCTCTTCTGGCTGACCTCCGGCGGCCATCGCTTCGCATGGGGCTCGCTGCCGAGCCTCGCGCTCCTGGCGACGGGCGCCGTGGCGCTCGGGCTCCTGTGGCGGCAGGAGCAGCGGCACCCGGCGCCGTTCCTGCCGATCGAGCTCCTGCACGAGCGCACGGTGGCGCTCTCGGTGGTGGTCGTCGCGCTCTTCGCCTCCTGCCTTTTCGCGGTCGTGTTCTTTCTTCCGGTGTATCTGCAGCTCGGCCACGAGATGTCGGCGCAGGGCTCGGGGCTCCTGCTCCTGCCGGTGACCGCGGGCATGGTGACCGGCTCGCTGTCGTCGAGCCGCATCCTCGGGTACACCGGCAGGCCGCACTGGATCCCGGTCGTCGGGCTCTCGCTTTCGAGCGCGGCGCTGTTCGCGCTTGCGCTCGTGCCGGCCAATCAAGCGCTGATCGGAGCCTTCGCGTTCGTCATGGGCGCGGGCTTCGGCTGCGTCATGCCGACGACGCAGGTGACCCTCCAGACGGTCGCGGGGCGCGAGAGGCTCGGCGTGGTGACGGCCCTCATGGCGCTCGCGCGTTCGACCGGCGGAGCCGCGGGCGCGGCGCTCTTCGGCGCGGTCGCGTTCGCGCTGATGCCGGCGGCGGCGGCGCACGGCCGCTCGATGACGAGCGCCTTTCATACCGGGTTCCTGGTCTTCGCCGTGGTGGCGGCCGCGGCCGCGTTCACCGCGAGCCGCATCCCGCCGCTCAAGCTTTGGGAAAAATCGGGGTCAGAGCCCTAAACCAGGAAAAATCGTAAATCGGGCTCTGACCCCGATTACGCTTCGAGGTGCCGGCCCTCGTCGGCGGTGAGGTAGCCGCGCTGGCGGGTGTCGGGCATGAGGAGCGTGGCGACCAGCGCGACGCCGGCCATGCCGACCACGTACCAGAAGAATGCCGTCTCGTGACCGACGGACTTGAACCACAGCGCGACGTACTCGGCGGTGCCGCCGAAGAGGGCGTTGGCGAGCGCGTAGGAGAGGCCGACGCCGAGCGCGCGCACGTGCATCGGGAAGAGCTCGGCCTTGATGAGCCCGCTGATGGACGTGTAGAAGCTCACGACGAGAAGCGCCACCATGATGAGCGCAAAGGTGTGGACCGGGCTGCTCGCGTTGCCCAGCGCCGTGAAGAGCGGGACGGTGACGAGCATCAGCAGCACCGAGTAGATGAGCATCGAGGTGCGCCGGCCGATGCGGTCGGCGAGCGCGCCGAAGGCGGGCTGGAGCACCATGAAGCAGAAGAGCGCCGCGGTCATGATCTCGGTGGCGTGCCGCGCGTCGAAGCCGGCGGTGTTGACGAGATACTTCTGCATGTAAGTGGTGAAGGCGTAGAAGCTGAGCGAGCCGGCCGCGGTGAAGCCCATGACGACAAAAAACGAGCGCCGGTAGCGCAGCATGCCGCGCAGGCTCCCCGCCTCCTTGTGCTCGCGCGCGCTGCGCGAGGCCGTTTCGGCGAGGCTGCGGCGCAGGTAAAAGGCGATCACCGCGGCGATCGCGCCGATGAAGAAGGGGATGCGCCAGCCCCACGCGCGCAGCTCCGCGTCGCTCAGGAACTGCTGCAGGATGAGGAGCACCAGCGTGGCGACGAGCTGGCCGCCGATCAGCGTCACGTACTGGAAGGACGAATAGAACCCGCGCCGGCCGTGCTCGGCGACCTCGGACATGTAGGTGGCCACGGTGCCGTATTCGCCGCCCACCGAGAGTCCCTGGATGAGCCGCGCAATCAGCAGGAGCGCCGGCGCGAGGAGCCCGACCTGGCTGTAGGTCGGCAGCACCGCGACCAGGAGCGAGCCGCCGCACATCATGAGCACCGCGACCATCATCGAGAAGCGCCGCCCGCGCTTGTCGGCTAGCCAGCCGAAGAGCCAGCTCCCCACCGGGCGCATGAAGAAGCCGGCGGCGAATACGCCCGCCGCCTGCAGGAGCTGGGTGGTCTGGTTGCCCTTGGGGAAGAACTCGGCCGCGAAGTAGAGCGCGGTGAAGGAGTAGACGTAGAAGTCGTACCACTCGACGAGATTACCGGAGGAGCCCGCGACGATGGCGCGCACGCGCCGCATCGCATCATGGTTTTCCGGGTGTACGGTCGCGGCGCCGTGGGTGAGGGTGGCCATGACGCTGACCGGAAACAAGATTCGGACCTGAAGAAGAAAACCGGGGTCAGAGCCCTAAACCAAGAAGAGGCGAAAACCGGGCTCTGACCCCCAAGCAGAATCAAACCCGCCGCGGCTCCGGCCTCCGGCGTCCGACCATCGCGCCGATGACGGCGGCGAGGAGGGAGAGCACGAGCGCGCCGAAGGTCATCCACGCGGCGCGGCTCGCCTTGGGCTGGACTTCCTCGGCCTTC
>JBJMWH010000161.1:0-2814 GCA_045810245.1 Burkholderiales bacterium
AACACCGGCAGGTTGAACTGCTGGGAGTGGATCGCGGGCGCCGTGCCGGAGGCGACGATGAAGAGCACGTCCACCTTTCCGTCGTCAGGTGCGTGCAAGCGTGCTTCCAGGCCGGAGAGCGCCTCTTCCAGGAGCGGCACGCCGGGATGAAGCTCGTTCGCGAGGCGGTAGCCCGGCGCGGCGAGGCTCGGCTCGCCGAGCGCCTCGTAGATGTACCCGGCCAGATAGTGCGAGAGCGCGCTCTGGTAGCTGTTCATGAGCGCGTTCACTTCGGGATTGTCGATGCTTTGCACCGGATAGCCGTTCAGCTCCTTGAAGCTGGTGCGCGCGCCGCGCTTTTTCGCCTCTTCCGCCACCTCGGCAATCTGCTTCGCGCGCTGCTCGGCGAGCACGGCCTCGAGCTCGTGGGTCTGCTTGATTGCCACCCGGGCGTTGTCGTAGTCGCCGAGCGCGAGATAGTTCAGCGCCATATAGGTGAGGAGCATGGCCTTTTCGTAGTCGTAGCCATCGTACGTGCGCAGCTTGTCGCTCAGCAGGTAGCTCGAGCCGCTGCGTACCAGGCTCGCGGCCTCGGCGAGCGGGTCGCGCAGCTGGATGCGGGTGTTGGCCGCCATCCACGTCTTCTGGCTTTCCGGGTAGCGGTTACCCAGGCGCTGCAGCATGCCGAGCTCGAGGTAATAGAGGAGATCGCGGTCGTTGACCGGATTGTTCGAGTCGAGCGTCTTGATCGCGCCCTCGACGTTGCCGCTCAAGGCGTAGTTCAGCGTGCCGGTCAGCTCCCGGTCGTAGTTGCGGAACGCGGCGCAGCCGGTAAGGCCGAGCGCGAGCACCAGGGCCGGCACGAGCGCGCGAAGCGGCGGCGACCAGGACGGCATATCCCCCCTTCCGTGTACGCCGATAGACTTGGACTTGCCTCGATTTTACGCGCGAAAGCGTGGTCCACACTATCGATTACTACCGTGTAAAAATGGGGAAACTTATGCCCTCTCTCAAAATTCGCGACGTCAACATCCACTACCGCGTCTTCGGCAGCCGCGGCCCTTGGCTCGCTCTCATCACCGGCGGCCGCCGCGGCTTCAACGAGTTCGTTCCGCTCGCCGAGAAGATCGCCGCGCACGGCGTGCGCGTGCTGCTGCACGATCGGCGCAACACGGGCGCTACCGACATCCTGATCGATGGCAAGGAAGGTGAGGAAGAGATCTGGACCGATGATCTCTACGAGCTCCTCGGCAGGCTCGAGGCGCGCCCCGCGGTCGTCGGCGGCGGCTCCTCCGGCGCGCGCACGTCGATCCTCACTTACCTTCGTCATCCCGATGCGGTTCGCGCGCTCTTCCTCATGCGGCTCACCGGCGGCGAGTTCGCCGCCGGACGGCTGCCCGAGATGTACTACGGGCAGTTCATCAAGGCCGCACGCGAAGGCGGCATGGCCGCCGTGTGCGCGACCGAGCAGTACCGGGAGCGCATCGCCGCCAATCCCGGCAACGGCGAGCGCCTGATGCGCATGGATCCGAAGCGCTACATCGAGGTGATGTCGAACTGGCTCGCCCTCTTTACCCGCGGCCCGGTGGCGCCGATGTACGGCGTGACCGATGCGCAGCTCGCCTCCATCCGCGTGCCTTCGATCGTCATTCCGGGAAACGACAAGACCCATTCCATGGCCTGCGGCCGCGCGATCCAGCGCCTCATTCCGGGAAGCCGCCTGGTCGAGCTCCCGCTCGAGGACCAGGACGTGCCGCTGGTCCCGTTCCCCGAGTGGGCGCCGCACGAGGAGACCATCGCGCGCGTCTGCGCCGAGTTCGTCAAGCAGCAATCGTGAAAATCACGGGGCGCCGCGCGTTCCTGCAGTTGCTGGTCGACGAAGGCGTGACGCATCTCTTCGGCAATCCCGGGACCACCGAGCTCCCGATCATGGAGGTGGTGCCCGACTTCCCGCAGCTCAAGTTCGTGCTCGGCCTGCAGGAGTCGGCGGTGATGGCGATGGCCGACGGCTTCTGCCGCGCCTCGGGCCGCCTCGCCGCGGCCAACGTGCACGTCATGCCGGGGCTTGGCAACGCGATGGGTGCGCTCTACAACGCCAAGTTCTCGGGCTCGCCGGTGATCCTTACTGCCGGCCAGCAGGAACAGGGCCACGGCCTGCTCGAGCCGCTTCTCTACGAGCCGCTCGTGCCGGTGGCGCAGCCGCTCGTGAAATGGGCGGTGGAGGTCACGCGCGCCGCCGACCTGCCGCGCATCCTGCACCGCGCGGCAAAGATCGCGCTCACTCCGCCGACCGGTCCAGTGTTCCTCAGCCTTCCGGGCGACGTGCTCGACGAAGACGTCGATGTGGACATGGGCCGCCCTATACGCATCGAATCCAATTTTCGTCCGGGAGAAGAAGCGGTCGAGAAAATCGCTCGCATGCTGCTCGGTGCGCGGCGTCCGGCGATCATCGCGGGCCAGGAGCTCGCGCAGCGCGACGCCTTTGCCGAAGCTTCCGAGCTCGCCGAGCTCCTCGGCGCGGCGGTGTATCAGTCGTCGGTCCCGTACTCGGCGCAGTTCCCCACCGCGCACCCCGCGTTCATGGGCGCCCTCACGCGCCAGCAGAAGCAGGTGCGCGCCGCGCTCGAGCCCTACGACCTGCTGCTATGCCTCGGCGCCGACCTCCTGCGCATGTCGGTCTACAGCCCGCTCGAGCCGCTGCCCGAGAACCTCTCGGTGATTCACATCTCCGAGCGCGCGCACGAGCTCGGCAAGAATTACCGCACCGATCTCGCCGTGCAGGCGGACGTGAAGCAGGCGCTTCTTGCGCTGCTGCCTCTTCTGCGGAAAAAAAGC
>JBJMWH010000162.1:0-8902 GCA_045810245.1 Burkholderiales bacterium
CACCAGCGCCGGGAAGTACTTCTTGATGTGCGCCGGGTCCAGGCCGGCCATCACCATGGGCCGCTGGCGGCGCCATTGCTCGCCGTTCACGGAGAACAGGCCGTCGAAGCCTATCTCCTTGGCGATCTGGTTCATGCGCGCGGTGCGCTCGAAGCCCTCCGGCCGATCGCGCAGCACGGTTGCAATCGCGTCCGGGTTCTTGATGACCAGCAACTCCCGGCCGCCGAGCCGGAGCCGGAAGTAGTCGCCGTACCTGCGGCTCCACGCCTCGGCGGCAAGGTGCAGCCGGGAGAGCTCGATCTGCAGCGAGTTGCCGAGGATCGGCAGCCCGCGCGGCCCGGGAAGGTCGCGGATGTTCATGCTTCGCGCGACCTGCGCTCGCGCAGCATGACGTAGAAGCACCACGCTCCGGCGGCGGCGGCGACATGCTTGAGGGCGTGGCCGCTCATCAGGCCGCCGGTCCACTGCATGAGCTGCAAGTCACCGAGCTCCAGGAGCTTCGCGGCGGCGTAGCAGGCGAGGGCGTAGGCGAGGTAGCGCCGATGCGTGTAGCGGCCAGGAAGCAGCGCGAGAACGAGGACCACCGCGAGCATCGGCGCGGCCTGCACCCAGATCCAGAGCGAGAGATCGCCGCTCGCGTGCCACCACCAGATCGTGGCGGCGGAGAGGGCGATGAGCGGCGCGAGGAGCCAGTGCGCAGCCTGGCGCGCCGCGCCTTCGAGGTGCTCGACCAGCAGCGC
Organism: Burkholderiales bacterium; assembly: GCA_045810245.1. Classification (GTDB taxonomy): domain Bacteria; phylum Pseudomonadota; class Gammaproteobacteria; order Burkholderiales; family SG8-39; genus SCGC-AG-212-J23. The sequence goes on from JBJMWH010000162.1 coordinate 741, forward strand.
GGTGAAGAAGCCCATGAACGCGAGGCCGATCGGCAGGCGATCCCAGATCAGCGTGGCGTCGTTCGGATTGCTGTGGTAGCAGGCCGAGCCGAAGGCTGCGAGGACGCTGCCGCCGAAAAGCGCCGCCCAGCCTGCGGCCGCTTCCTCGCGCTTTCTCCGCAGGAGGTCCAAGCCCATCAGGCCCACGACGAGAAACGGCAGGTTCGACACCACGTTCCAGAAGTGCCCGATGCCGAGGAGCGCGCGCTGGTCGGCGAGGTCGTGGTAGGACGCCGGCTGCAGGATCGGCGCCGCGCCGAGAAAAAGGACCGGCGCGAGCGCGGCAAGGATGAAAAGCACCAGGTATTCGCGGCGCAGAGTCATTTCCATGCTCCGCGCAGCTCCAGGACGCTTGCGCGCAGGCCCTGCGGCGAGACTTGCTGCGGGGGGAGCGGCTCGCCAACCGCGAGACGGATCTTCGGAAAAAGCCGCATCGCGTGCCTGAGCTTGTCGCGGTTGCGCGCGAAGAGGCTCTGCCACAGGCCCGAAAGCGCCATCGGCACCACCGGCACCGGCGCCTTCTCGAGGATCCGCATCACGCCGCCGCGGAACTCGTCCATCTCGCCATCCGACGTGAGCCGGCCTTCCGGAAAGAGGCCGACCAGCTCGCCGGCGCTCAGTTCGTCAGCGATGCGCTCGTAGGCGCGCTCGAGCAGCTCCGGATCCTCCTTCGCCGGGGCGATCGGGATCGCCCGGGCGGTACGGAAGAAGAACGAGAGAATCGGCACCTTGAAGATGCGATGGTCCATCACCCAGCGGATCGGCCGCCGGCAGGCGGCCGAGATCACCAGCGCGTCCACGTACGAGACGTGGTTGCAGACGATGATCGCCGCGCCGTCCTGCGGAATCCGCTCGAGCCCCGCCTTGCGCAGCCGGTACACCGAGTGGATCAGGATCCACACCAGAAAGCGCATCAGGAACTCCGGCACCAGCGTGTAGATGTAGAGCGCGACGAGCGCGTTCAGAGCCGCGAGCACCAGGATGAGCTGCGGAATCGTCAGCCCGGCGGCGAAAAGGCCGATCGCGCCGCCCGCGGCGGCGACCATGAACGCGGCGTTCAGGATGTTATTCCCCGCGATGATCCGCGAGCGGTGCCGCGGGTCGCTGCGGGTCTGGATGAGCGCGTAGAGCGGAACGATGTAGAAGCCGCCGAAGAGGCCGATGAGCGCCAGGTCGATGAGGACGCGCTGCGTAAAGGCGCTCTCGGCCGCGAGCCACAGGTCGAGCGCGAACACGGTGAGGCCGATCGAGCCCAGCGGTACCAGCCCGAGCTCGACCTTGTGGCCGGACAGGCGCTCGCACGCGAGCGAGCCCAGGCCGATGCCGAGCGAGAAGGCGATCAGGAGGAGGGTGACCATCGACTCGCCCGCGCCCAGGACGTTGCGCGAGAGGTTCGGAAACTGGGTCACGAGCAGCGCGCCGTAGAACCAGAACCATGAGATGCCGAGCACCGAGAGGAACACGCTGCGGTTCTGCGCGGTGAATCGCAGGTTGCGGAGCGTCTCGGTGAAGGGATTCCAGTTGATCCGCAGCCCGGGATCGGCGGGCGGCGCCTTGGGAATGAGGCGCGAAAGCGCGATGCCCAATGCGGAAATTACGCATGTCAGAACGCCCACGCCGGCGACCCCCCAGCCGGGCTGGATGACGAGCCAGCCGCCGAGCATCATGCCGCCGAGGATCGCGAGCGAGGTGCCCATCTCCACGAGGCCGTTGCCGCCGACGAGCTCGCTCTCCTTCAGGTGCTGCGGAAGGATCGCGTACTTCACCGGCCCGAACAGCGCCGACTGCACCCCGCCGAGGAAGAGCGCGCCGAGAAGAACCGCGAGGTTCGTGGACACGAGCCCCACCGCGCCGAGCAGCATGATGACGAGCTCCAGCGCGACCGTGACGCTGATGAGCGTCGATTTCTCGTACTTGTCGGCGAGCTGCCCGGCGGTGGCCGAAAAGAGAAAGAACGGCAGGACGAAGAGCGCCTGGGCGACGTTCTGCAGCGTGTCGGAAGACATCGCGGTGAACGAGCTCGTCTGATAGGCGAGCAGGATCACCAGCGCCTGCTTGAAGAGGTTGTCGTTCATCGCCCCGAGGAACTGGACGCCGAAGAACGGGCCGAAGCGGCGCTCGGCGAGCAGCCTGAATTGGCTGCGCTCAGACATGGAACGTGTGCCTGTGGGTGCTCAAGAAAGCGATACGGAGTTGAACGCCCCTCTCGTCAAAGTATCATTTTCTAAGATTCTCGGACGGTGATAGCGTACGGCATGGCCGTTTACGACGAGATGCGGGGCGAAGACGGCGCCGTGCGTCCGCATTTCCGCTCGCTCGCGGCGTGGTTGGCCGATACCCCGGCGGAGCGCGTGGCGGAGAAGCGCCGCGAGGCCGACCTGCTGTTTCATCGCGTCGGCATCACCTTCGCGGTCTACGGCGACGAAGAGGGCGCCGAGCGCCTCATTCCCTTCGATACGATTCCGCGCGTCATTCCGCAGGGCGAGTGGAGCGAGCTCGCCCGCGGCCTTCAGCAGCGCGTCAGCGCGCTCAATCGCTTCCTGCACGACATCTACCACGGCCAGGAGATCCTCAGGGCCGGCGTGATCCCGGCCGAGCAGGTTCTCACCAATGCGGCTTACGAGGTGGCGATGGTCGGCCTCGACCTGCCGAACCACGTGTACTCGCACATCGCCGGCATCGACCTCGTGCGCCATGACGACGCCAAGTACTACGTGCTGGAAGACAACCTGCGCACGCCCTCCGGCGTGTCCTACATGCTGGAAAACCGCAAGATGATGATGCGGCTCTTTCCGGAGCTCTTCGGCCGCCAGAGCGTGCAGCCGGTCGAGCACTATCCGGCGCTGCTGCTCGAGACGCTGCGCGCGGCGGCGCCGCCGAAGGTGCGCGACCCCGTGGTGGTGCTGCTCACGCCCGGTCCGTACAACAGCGCCTATTTCGAGCACGCCTTCCTCGCGCAGCAGATGGGCGTGGAGCTGGTCGAAGGCGGCGACCTTTTCGTCAAGGACGGCTTCGTGTGGATGCGCACCACCGCCGGCCCGCAGCGCGTCGATGTGATCTACCGCCGCATCGACGATGCCTTCCTCGACCCGCTCGCCTTCCGCGGCGAGTCCGTGATCGGCATCCCGGGATTGCTCTCGGTGTATCGCAGCGGCAACGTGGCGCTCGCCGCCGCGATCGGCACCGGCGTCGCCGACGACAAGTCCACGTATCCGTACGTGCCCGACATGATCCGTTTTTACCTGTCCGAGGAGCCGATCCTGCCGAACGTGCCGACCTGGCAGTGCAAGCGCTCGGAAGATCTCGAGCTGGTGATGGACCGGCTGGCGGAGCTGGTGGTGAAGGAGGTGCAGGGCTCCGGCGGCCACGGCATGCTGATCGGCCCGGCCGCGACGCCCGGCGCCCTGGAGGAATTCCGCGCGCGCATCCGGGCGAACCCCGCCAACTACATCGCCCAGCCGACGCTTTCGCTCTCCACCTGCCCGACCTTCGTCGGGCACAGCATCGCGCCACGGCATGTCGACCTGCGGCCGTTCGTGCTCTCCGGCCGGGAAGTGAAAATGGTGCCCGGCGGCCTCACCCGCGTGGCGCTCGAGGCGGGGTCGCTCGTGGTCAATTCGTCGCAGGGCGGCGGCACCAAGGACACCTGGGTCGTCGAATAATGCTTGCGCTGCTCTTTCGTCATGCTTGCTAGAGTGGCCGGCCGGATCTACTGGATGAGCCGCCAGATGGAGCGGGCCGAGAGCATGGCGCGCATCCTCGGCGTGACCTCGAACCTGGTGCTCTTCGGCGAGAGCGACCTGCAGCGGCAGAACCTGCTCGCGCCGCTCACGATCACCGGCTCGGCCGAGGCGTTCTTCGAGCGCCACGAGGCGCTTTCGGTCGAGGCGCTGATCGAGTTCCTCGCGCTCGACCGCGATAACCCGGGCTCCATCGTCTGCTGCCTGGACTGGGCGCGCGAGAACGCGCACGCCGTGCGCTGGCAGATCACCTCGGAGATGTGGGAGACGCTGAATGCCACCTGGCTCGAGGTGCGCGCGCTCGACCCCAAGCGCATCACCGGCGCCGGTGCCAACCGGTTCCTGGACTGGGTGAAGGAGCGAAGCCATCTCTTCCGCGGCGTGACCTACGGCACGATCATGCGCGGCGAGGCGTTCAATTTCTCCCGTCTCGGGACTTTCCTCGAACGCGCCGACAACACCGCGCGCATCCTCGACGTGAAGTACCACGTGCTCCTGCCCTCGGTCGACGACGTCGGCGGCGCGCTCGACTACTATCACTGGACGGCGATCCTGCGCTCGGTGTCCTCCTTCGAGACCTACCGCCTGCTCTACCGCGACCAGATCCTGCCGATCCGGGTGGCGCAGCTCCTGATCCTCGAGCGGCGCATGCCGCGCTCGCTCGCCGCGTGCTTCGACCAGGTCAAGGAGGCGATGGACCGCATCAACGGCCAGGGCGACCAGTCGGCCAAGCGCCTCGCCTACGAGCTGCACGCCCGCGTCACGCACGCGGACATCGAGGAGATTTTCAAGAACGGGCTGCACGAGTACCTGACCGACTGCCTGACGGACATGGACGAGCTCGGCAGCCGGATCCAGCGCGCCTACCTGGGGGCGCTATGAGGCTCGACGTGGTCCATACCACGCAGTACGCCTACGATTCTCCGGTGCGCGCCTCCACCCAGTACTTGCGGCTCACGCCGCGCGACAGCGCGCGGCAGAGCGTCGTTTCCTGGCGGCTCGAGGCGCCGGGCACGCCGACGCAGGTGACCGACGGCTATGGCAACGTGCTGCACGTGCTGACCCTCGACAGGCCGGTCCGCGAGATCCGCATCCGCGTGAGCGGCACGGTGGACACGCGCTCCGTCTACGACGAGGGCGCGGACCCGGTGCCGCTCTCACCGCTCGTCTTCACCCGTCCTACGGCGCTCACGCGCGCGGAGAGCGAGCTCGCGGTGTTCGCCGAACGCTTCCGGCGCGCTGCCGGCTCGCCGAGCGGTCTGGGCGAGCTCGCGGCCGCGATCTTGAAGAAGATGCCGTTTACCCGGGGCGGGACGCACGCCGGCAACAGCGCGGCCGAAGCCTTCGCCCTGAGCTCGGGCGTCTGCCAGGACCACACGCACGTCTTCCTCGCCTGCTGCCGGCACCTGGGCGTGCCCGCACGCTACGTGTCCGGATACCTGTATTCGGAAGGGGCGCCGGAGGTCGCGAGCCACGCCTGGGCGGAAGCCTGGACGCTGGATCGCTGGCGCAGCTTCGACATCGCCAACAGCCGGCCGGCGGGCGAGCAGCACATCAAGCTTGCCGTCGGCGCCGACTACCTCGACGCCTGCCCGATCCGCGGCACGCGTGTCGGCGGCGGCGGAGAAAAGATGGTTGCCGTCGCTTCGGTGGCGCAAAGCCAGCAGTAGCCGTCAGCAAAACTCGCAGTCAGTCCGAGATCTCGTCGGTCACGACCTTGAAGCGCGCGAGTCGATTGGGGCCGAACGTGGTGCTGATCGCCACATCGGCGGCATCGCGTCCGCGCGCGATGAGGATGCGGCCGATGCGCGGCGCGTTGTGGCGGGCGTCGACCGTGTGCCACTGCCCGTCGAGGAACACCTCGAACCAGCCGGAGAAGTCCATCGGCGCATCGGAGGGCGGCACGCCGATGTCGCCGAGGTAACCCGTGCAGTAGCGCGCCGGAATGTTCATGCAGCGGCACAGCGTCAGGGCAAGATGGGCGAAATCGCGGCACACGCCACGGCGCTCCTCGTGCGCATCGAAGGCCGTCTTGGTCGCGCTGGCGTACTGGTAGCCGAACGTCACGCGCTGGTGCACGTAGTCGAGGATCGCCTGGACGCGAGCCCAGCCGGCGGGCGTGGCGCCGAAGAGCGCCCACGCGGTGTCCATCAGCCGGTCGGTCTCGCAATAGCGGCTCGCAAGCAGGAAGAGCAGCGCATCGTCGGGCAGCTGCTCCACCGGCGTTTGCCGCGCCTGCGGCGCCACCGCATCGGGTCGTCCGCTGTCGCGGACCACCGCGGCGGAACGAATGGTGATCTCGCCCGCCGGCGCGACGATGCGGCTGCACCAGTTGCCGAAGCTGTCGCGGTAGCCGCTGAGCGGCACCTGCGGCGAGGTGATGATGTGGTCGGGCTCGACGAGGTCCGCCACGCGCGAATAGTGCACGTTCAGCATCAGGATCATGAACGTCGGCTGCGGACACTCGAAGACCAGCTCATAGCCGACGCGAATTTTCACCGTGAAGCTCCATGGACCATGTCGTCGACCGACTGCACCAGCACCTCTCGGAGCATACGCCACTCGCGCTCGCCGCCGAGCACGTGCTTCTGGTTCACCTCGATCTCGAAGCCGATGTAGCCGTGGCGCGCGTAGCGCCGGCGCAGGTAGGTGGTGAGCCCATCGGCGTATCCTCGATAGGGGTAGTTGCGACGCACGCGCAGCCGCGAGGCGCGTGCGCCGAGGCATTCTCTCCACCGCGCGCACAGCGCGCGCTCGGGCGCGCGCCTGGGATCGTAGAGCAGGCCGATGTCCGCGTTGCGCGTGCGGCCGTTCAGCACCGGCACGAAGCTGTGCGCCGAGATGTGGATCACCCGCCGCCGCGCGGCCGTCGCCTGCGCGACGCGGCGCTCGACCTCGCGGCGATACGGCTCGTAGTAGCGCGCCGCGATCTTCGCCTTCTCCGAAGACGCCAGATCGCGCGTGATCTCGGAGTGCAGCTGGGGGTGACCGGGGGAGCGATTGAGCTCGACCAGCAGGCGGGTGACGGTCGAAGCGACCAGCGGCGCGTCGAAAGCGCGCGCGAGATCCCTCGCCAGCGCCAGCGCCCCGGGGTCGTACCCGCGGTGCGATGCGAGGAGCGATTCGCGTCCGGCGAAGAGGCGCCGGTACTCCTTCGGCACGCGATTGCCGCCGTGCTCGCAGGTCACCAGCAGAAACGCGCCGGCTACCAACGCAGCACGGGCAGCTCGGAGAACACCTCGCGGATCCCTTCGCTCCACGCCTTGCTGAGCTGCTCGAAGTACGGGTCGTGGTGCTCCAGGCGCCGCCGCATGCCGACCTGGAGCGCATCGCGCTCATAGCAGAGGAGATCGATCGGCAGGCCCACCGAGATATTGCTGCGCATGGTCGAGTCGAAGGACACCAGAATGCACTTGGTGGCATCCGGCAGGCTGGTCGCGCGCGTGATCACTCGGTCCAGGATGGGCTTGCCGTACTTGAGCTCCCCGGTCTGCAGGTAGGGCGTGTGCTCGCTCGCCTCGATGAAGTTGCCCTCGGCATAGGTGCGGAAGAGCCGCATCGGTTCCCCGGAGATCTGCCCGCCGACGACGAACGAGGCGTTGAAGCTGATGTCGTTCGCTTCGAGATACTTGCCGTCGCGGCTCTCGACCGCGCGCGTCGCGTCGGACACGCAGGTCACCGCGTCGAACATCGTGCGCGCGGTCCACAGGTTGCACTGGCCGTCGTCCACTTCGCCGCGCTGCTTGAGGATGCTGATCACGGCCTGCGTGCCGGCGAGGTTTCCCGAGCTGAGGAGCACGATCACGCGATCGCCCTTGCGCTCGAACACCGTCATCTTGCAGAACTTCGACACGTTGTCGAGCCCCGCGTTGGTGCGCGAGTCGGACGCGAAAATCATGCCCTTGTCGAGAAGGACGCCGACGCAGTAAGTCATGGGGCCTTATTATCTACTCGCGTACACCAGCCGCGGCATCTCGAAGGCTTCGTACCTCAATCCGATCTGCGCCTTGATCGCGGGGTCATTCGCCTGCAGCTCGTGCAGCTCCGCGGCGTCGCGCACCGAGAGGTCGGTCCAGTAGGCGACGTGCTCGCCCATCGCTTTGGCTTCGGCCGCCGTCATCTCGGTGGCGAAGGTCGGGCGGGGCGCAATCAGGCGGCAAAGGTAATACATCGACTCTCCCTTCGATCAGCCGCCGACATGGCCGATGCCGCGCGCCATGAGCGCGGCGCAGAGCAGGATCACGACCACGCCGGCGAGCTCCCAGTGGAGGATCCTCCGGATGGTTCGGAGCTTCGCGGGCGCCACGACGGGGACCGCGCCCTGCCTGAGCGCCTTCTTCCAGGACAGGAACTCGACGGTGGGGGAGATCGAGGCGAGCACCA
>JBJMWH010000163.1:0-8252 GCA_045810245.1 Burkholderiales bacterium
CGTTGACTTCCTCGATGCTGGTCGGCTTCTTCGCGACGAAGGTGAGGTCGACGAGCGATACGTTGATGGTCGGCACGCGGATCGAGAAGCCGTCGAGCTTGCCGTTCAGGTGCGGCAGCACCAGGCCGACCGCGGCAGCGGCGCCGGTCTTGGTCGGGATCATGTTATGCGTGGCCGAGCGCGCCCGGCGCAGATCCTTGTGGTACACGTCGGTCAGCACTTGGTCGTTGGTGTACGAGTGCACCGTGTTCATCAGACCCGAGATGACGCCGATGCGGTCGTCCAGCGCCTTGACGAGCGGCGCCAGGCAGTTCGTGGTGCACGACGCGTTGGAGATCACCGTGTCGGAGCCCTTGAGGTCCTTGTGGTTGACGCCCATCACGATGGTGCGATCGACGTCCTTCTCACCGGGCGCCGAAATGATCACTTTGCGCGCCCCGGCCTGCAGGTGCGCGCCGGCCTTCGCCTTGCTCGTGAAAAGCCCTGTGCATTCCATCACGAGATCGACGCCAAGCGCCTTCCACGGCAGCTTCGCCGGGTCGCGCTCCGCCACGACCTTGATGCGGTCGTCGTTGACGACGATGCTGTCGCCGTCCACGCGCACCGCCGACGGGAAACGCCCGTGCGCGGTGTCGTATTGCAACAGGTGGGCGTTGGTCTTCGCGTCGCCGAGATCGTTGATCGCCACGAACTGCAGGCCGTGCTTCTTGCCGCTTTCATAGTGGGCTCGCAGCACCATGCGTCCGATGCGTCCAAATCCGTTGATGGCTACCTTGATCATCCGAATATGCTCCTTACGACCTCGGCCACGCGCTCGGGCGTGAAGCCGAAGTGCTTGAAAAGCTCGCCCGCCGGGGCGGACTCGCCGAAACGGTCGATGCCGACCACCCTGCCCTCCAGGCCGACGTACTTGCGCCAATAATCGGTTACGCCCGCTTCCACCGCTACCTTTGGGAGTTCCCGGGGCAGGACCGAGTTCCTGTAATCGGCGTCCTGGCGGTCGAAAAGGCTGGTGGAGGGCATCGACACCACTCGGACCGCCAGGCCGGCGTCGGCGAGCAACTTTTGCGCCCCGAGCGCGACCGGCACTTCCGATCCGGTGGCAATGATGACCGCCCGCGCCTCCGGGGCGTCCGAGAGGATGTAGCCGCCCCGCTCGATGCCGGCGAGAGTAGTCCTTTTGGCGAAGGCGACGTTCTGCCGCGTCAGGAGGAGCGCCGTGGGACCGTCCTTTCGGCGCAACGCCGCCGCCCACGCCACCGCCGTTTCGACCGTATCCGATGGCCGCCACACGTCCATGTTCGGAATCAGGCGCAGGGTTGCGGCATGCTCGATCGGCTGGTGGGTCGGTCCATCTTCACCCAGCCCGATCGAATCATGGGTGAACACGTACACGACGCGGATTTTCATCAGCGCCGCCATCCGCAGCGCGTTGCGCGCATAGTCGGAGAACACCAGGAAGGTGCCCCCATAGGGGATGAAGCCGCCGTGCAGCGTGATGCCGTTCATCAGCGCGCACATGCCGAACTCGCGGACTCCGTAGAAGATGTGGTTCCCCGACACCGACTCCGGAGAGACCGGTTTGGAGGCCTTCACCATGGTCAGGTTCGAGCCGGTGAGGTCAGCCGAGCCGCCGACGAGCTCCGGCAGCAAGGGCGTCAACACCTCGAGCACGTTCTGGGAGGCCTTCCGGGTCGGGATCGTCTCGGCTTTGCCGTTCAGCTCCTCGACGAAGGAACCGATCCTGCTGTCGAATTCCTGCGGCAGGTTGCCGCGAATGCGCCGCTCGAATTCCGCCGCTTCGGCGGGGAGATCCTTCGAATACTTCTTGAGCAGTGAAGTCCACTTCTTCTCGGCCTTCTTACCGGTCTCGCGCGCGTCCCAGGTTTCTCGGACCTGCGGCGGGATCTCGAAGGGCGGGTACGGCCAGCCTATTGCCGCGCGGGTGGCGGCGACCTCTTCGGCGCCCAGCGCCGCGCCGTGCGCAGCACCGGTGTTCGCCTTTTTTGGCGCTCCTTTGGCGATGATGGTCTTGCAGCAGATCAGGCTGGGGCGGCTTTTCTCCCGCTTCGCCTTGCGGATCGCCCGGTCGACGGCTTCGACGTCGTGGCCGTCGACGTTCGGGATCACCTGCCAGCCGTAGGCGCTGAAGCGCTTGGGCACGTCGTCGGTGAACCAGTCGGCGATCTGGCCTTTGTCCGAATCGATGGAGATGCCGTTGTCGTCGTAGAAGGCAATCAGCTTGCCCAGGCCAAGGGTACCGGCGAAGGACGCGGCCTCGTGAGAGATGCCCTCCATCATGCAACCGTCGCCCATGAACACGTAGGTATGGTGGTCGACCAGCTCCAAGCCGGGGCGGTTGAACCGGGCGCCGAGGAGCTTCTCTGCGAGCGCCATGCCGACGGCGTTGGCGAACCCCTGTCCCAGGGGCCCGGTGGTCGTCTCCACGCCCGGCGCGTAGCCATACTCCGGATGTCCAGGGGTCTTGGAGCCGAGCTGGCGGAAGCGCTTCAGCTCCTCGATCGGAAGCGCGTAGCCGGTAAGGTGCAGCAGGCTGTACAGGAGCATCGAGCCGTGGCCGTTCGAGACCACGAAGCGGTCCCGGTTCGGCCAGGCGGGATTGGCCGGATTGTGGCGCAGGTGGCGCCGCCACAGGGCCACCGCGATCTCGGCCATGCCCATCGGCATGCCCGGGTGGCCTGACTTGGCCGCCTCGACCGCGTCCATGGCGAGCGCGCGGATGGCGTTGGCCAGCTCCGTATCCGAAGCTTTTTGCGTAACCGGGGAGTCCATCCGAGGGCGCAAATTATACTCAGCGCATCGCTCGACTCCGCCTATGAACGAACTGCCCTTCGCCCGCCCGCTGAATTTCGAGCATTGCGTCACCTGCCAAACACCCGGCGAGGCCCACTGGTTCGTCTTTCGCGGCGACCAGCTGCTCGTCGAGATGGGCCCGCTCGAGGTGCCTTCGGACGACCTGCGCGTGCGCGCGCGTCCGGCCTGGGCTCGCCTGCCGTTGCAGAAAAGCCACGACTGGCTGGCCGGCCGCGCCGTCCGGACGCTTTATCTCGGCGCGCTCGGCGGCACCCAGTGCTGGGTCGCCGAGCTGCCCAAGGAAGCCGAGCCGCCGGCCGGCATGTCGTGGGAGGGCCTGAGGACGCTCTTCAGCGTGCTCGACGACGCGCATTTCGCTCTCGCAGGCCGGGCGCTGCAGCTCATCGACTGGGACCGCACGCACCAGTTCTGCGGCCGCTGCGGCACGCGCACCGAGGCGCATCGCGAGGACCGCGTGCGCGTATGCCCGGCCTGCAAGCTCTCGGCCTATCCGAGAGTGGCGCCCGCAGTCATGGCGCTCGTGTGGCGAGGCAGCGAGATCCTGCTCGCCCGCAGCCCGCACTTCCCGCCCGGGATGTACAGCGCCCTCGCCGGTTTCGTCGAGCCCGGCGAGTCGCTCGAGCAATGCCTCGCACGCGAAGTCGCGGAGGAGGTCGGAGTCCAGGTGGCGCGGCCGCGCTACGTCGCGAGCCAATCGTGGCCGTTTCCGCATTCGATGATGATCGCGTTCGCGTGCGAGTGGGTGAGCGGCGAGATCCGTCGGCAGGAGTCCGAAATCGAGGAAGCAAAGTGGTTCGAAGTCTTGCAATTACCGAGACTTCCAAGCAAAATCTCGATCGCTCGAAGATTGATCGATGGTGAAGTTGCTCGCATCGTCGAGCAGATCAAGGGCACAACCGACGTTTAGGAGGTTTTGAACGAGTTGAGCGCGATCGACAGCGCTGTGTGCGCCGCAAGGCGCGGATGGAAGGCGAGGCTCCCTACGCGGGCTTCGCCTTCGCATTTTGGAGGGTATGGAAAATGAACGGTCTGCATCTCATCGGTGACCTCACCGGCTGCCGCTGCGATCCGCAGCTCCTTCTGGACGGCGAGCGCTTTCGCGCCAAATGCCTCGAGATGGTGGCCGCATCCGGTCTCACGACCATGGACGCGACCTTCCACCAGTTCGAAGGCTCCGGCTTCACCGGTACGGTGGTGCTGGCCGAATCGCACCTCGCGATCCATACCTGGCCCGAGTGCCAGGGCCTCACGCTCGACGTGTACGTGTGCAATTTCAGCGCCGACAACTCGCTGAAGGCCAAGCGGCTGTTCGACGGGCTGGTCGAGTACTTCCAGCCGGGCGAGATCGCGAAGCAGGAGGTGCATCGCGGCAGCCACCTGTTGATGGAGCCGCTGAACGACTCGACCGGCTTCTACATCCGCGCGGCGCGCCAGCTCGGCGAGTGGCAGACGCGCTTCCAGCGGATGCAGATCTACGATACGCCGCACTACGGCAAGCTGTTTCGCCTCGACGGGTTCAACATGACCTCCGAGAAGGAGGAGTTCGTCTACCACGAGAACCTGGTCCATCCCGCGCTCACGGCGCACGCCGCGCCGAAGAAGGCGCTGATCATCGGCGGCGGCGATGGCGGATCTTCCGAGGAGGCGCTCAAGCACCCGTCGGTGGAGAGCCTGACGATGGTCGAGATCGACGCGGACGTGATCGCGGTGGCCAAGGAACACTTCCAGGCGGTACACAACGGGGTATTCGAGAACCCGAGGCTGCGGGTCCTGGTGGACGACGGCATGAAGTTCGTGCGCGAGACCCAGGAGCGCTTCGATTTCATCGCGCTCGACCTGAACGACCCGGTGGGCCCCGCGGCGGCGCTCTACTCGCTCGAGTTCTTCCAGCAGCTTCGCACCGCGCTCGCCCCGGGCGGCGCGCTCGCCCTGCACCTGGGCTCGCCGGTCGCGCAGCCCCAGCGCGTGGCCGAGCTGGCCCAACGCCTGAACAGCGTGTTCCGCATCGTGCGCGTCTACACGATGTACATCCCGCTGTACGGCTCGCTCTGGTCCATGGCGGTGTGCTCCGACAAGCTCGATCCGAAGGCGTTCACGGCCGACGAGATCGACCGGCGCATCGAGCAGAGGAAGCTGCAGGAGCTGCGCTTCTACAACGGCGAGACCCACGAGGGCGTGTTCGCACTCCCGAACTACGTCCGGGAGCTGGTGATCCCGGCGCGCCTGAAACAGCCGACCCGCGGCCGCCGCCTGGGGGTGGTGAGGGCCGCGGCAAAGTAGGCCTTTTCAGGCGTACATCGGCCGGCCCTCGTTGAGCTCGATCCAGCCGCGCACGATGCGGTAGACGAACCACACACCCGAGCCGATCAGGATGAACACGCCTACCAGCACGACGGCGGTGACGATGCCGAGCACGCACCAGGCTAGCGACCACCAGAAGGTGCGGATCTGCCAGGTGAAGTGCGACTCGAGCCAGGTGCCGGCGGCCTGTTCGCGCCTGAGATAGTTAATGATCACTCCGGCGAAGAGGGTCACACCGACGAGCATAGAAGCCGCCTGCAGGCCGTAAACGAGGCCCGCGAGCTGGCGCAGCGAGGCCTGCGTCCCCTCGCGGGGACCGGCCATCCGCGGATCGGCCACGGTGCGCAGGAATCCATAGAGTCCAACGGCGATCGCCGCGCCGAGCGCCAGGACGACGACGAGCGAAACCTCGCCGACGAGCTTCATGATCGGCCAGGCCCGGTTCGCACCCACCGCCATGACGCGCGGCTCGGCGAGTCCTTCGACCGAGACGCGATACACGCCGGCGGACGGAGCGCTGAAATGCGCCACCGAGACGCTGCGGCCCTCGCTGCCCTCCGATCTCATCCCGGAGTGCGGCTCGATCGTTATCGTGTTGCCGTCGGGCGCCTGCACACGGTAGCGCGTGCCGTCGGGCATGGCCGGCGCGACGTTGAACGCCCGCCCTTGGTAGAGCGTGTGATGCTCGTGCCAAACGATTTGGTCCCCCGGCACGGCGATGGACAGCTGGACCGCGCCGGGCGCCAAGAAGCGAACCGCAGGCTCGAATCCGGCGATGAAGGTCCAGACAAAGATGCCGCCGAGCGCCAGGCCGGCAATGAAGACCGCGCCGGCGAGCGCGTACCAGCCGAAGCCCGGAACGCGCGGCACCGCCCGAGCCTCAGCGGCCGCCGTAGCGCTTGAGAAGCGCCGCCATCTCGCCGTTGCCGCGCTCTTCCGCCAGCCGGATCGCGGGCCGTGGGCTGGCACCGCCGCGCAGCAGCGCCTCGGCCGTCCGTACGTCGTCCTGCGCGGTCGCGACCATGAGCGGCGTCCTGCCCCGGCTGTCGGGCTTGTCCACCCACTTGCCGAGCTTCAATAGCTCGTTCACCGCGGCAACATCGCGCGCGAGCACGGCGGTCATGAGGTCGTTGTACTTCGGTCCGGAACCGGGCATGAAGTTGGAGGCGGCCGGCGAGGGATGCGCCGCTCGCACGAGCGTCGGCCCAGGCCCCTGCTTCTGCTTTGCCATGGCCGCTTTCGGCTTCACCGGTTCCTTCACCGTCTTTGCCGGTTCCGGCACTGCTTTCACCGGTTCCGGCACTGCTTTCACCGGCTCCGGCACCGCTTTTACAGGCTCGGCGATCGGTGCCGGAGCCTCGAGCTTCGGTGCCACCGGTGCCTTTGCAACCTGGACCGGTGCTGCGGGCGGACGAACCGTCGGCGCGAGCTTCCTCGCCGGCGCGGCGGCGCGGGTCGGCTGCTTCATCGGGTCGTATTGCGCAACGGCGTCCATGGCGATCTTCTCCATGGCTGACTGGATCGCGGGGTCGACCACCATCGGCGCGACAAACACAGGGGTCGCAAAACCGGCCAACACTACGAGCAGCGCCGGGAATACGCGCGACACGCCTTCCCGCGCCACGTAAGTCGCCGCCATGAGGTCGTGCAGCGCCTGCTTCCGCGGCGTGACGGCGGCGATGACGTAGCCCAGTAGGAACACCGCGCTGGAGAAAATCTTGGCAATTTCGCGCCAGAGCGCTCGCAGGATGGAAATGCGGCGACCGTCGAAGCGTGTGACGTAGAGGCCGAGCATCGCCTTGCCGAAGGTCGCTCTGAGCCGAGACGCGTGCAGGATCGGCCAGTAGAGGAAGCCAAGCACCCACACCGCGATCACCGCAACCGTCAGGTCATCCGGTGCGAGCGCCATGGTGGCGCCCACGAGGAGAGCGGATGAGAGGACGAAAACGATCGCGGAGTCGGCGAGGAGAGCGAGAAACCGGATCCAGAATCCGCCGTACTGCGTACCCGTTGGCTCGGACATTGTTGTTAGCCTCCGAGCGCAGATTATTCCGGGTGTGCCAATGGAATCAAGGCACTATTTACGCCGCCATGCCGGAACGGCAGCCCGTCAGGCAACTTGCTGCAGCACCTCGCGGAGCGTCTGAAACAGCCGATCGATCTGGGGCTTCTCGACGATGAGCGGCGGGGAGAGCGCGATGATGTCCGCCGTCACCCGGATCAGCACCCCGGTCTCGAAGGCCTTCACGAAGGCCTCGTAGGCGCGCCGGCCGGGCGCGCCGGGACGGGGCTCGAGCTCGATCGCCGCCACCAGGCCGTAGTTGCGGATGTCGATCACGTGCTGCGTGCCCTTCAGGGAATGCGCCGCGTCTTCCCAATATTTCTCGAGCGACTGAGCACGGGTGAGGAGGCTCTCGTCCTCGTAAGTCTCCAGCGTGCCGATACCGGCAGCGCACGCAACCGGGTGGCCCGAATAGGTGTAGCCGTGAAAGAGCTCGATGCCCGATGAGGAAGATTCGGGCCCCTGCATGAAGGCTTCGTAGAGCGACTGCCGCACGAATACCGCGCCCATCGGCACGGTTCCGTTGGTGAGGCCCTTTGCCGTGGTGAAGAGATCCGGCATGACGCCGAAGCGCTGCGAAGCAAAGGGATGGCCCAGCCGGCCGAATCCGGTGATCACCTCGTCGAAGATGAGGAGGATGCCGTGGCGCGTGCAGATCTCCCGCAGGCGCTCGAGATAGCCCTTCGGCGGCACCAGCACGCCGGCCGAACCCGCCACCGGCTCGACGATCACCGCTGCGATCGTCGACGGATCGTGCAGCGCGCAGAGCCGCTCGAGCTCCTCGGCAAATTCCAATCCCTTTTCCGGCTGGCCGCGCGAGAACGCGTTTCGTCCCAGGTCATGCGTATGGCGGATATGGTCTACACCGGCCACGCCCGGACCGAACATCTTCTTGTTCGCCTGCAGCCCGCCCACCGCCATGCCGCCGAAGTTCACGCCGTGATAACCGCGCTCGCGGCCGATGAGGCGGAAACGCTGCGCTTCGCCGCGCGCGCGATGGTAAGCGAGCGCGATCTTGAGCGCCGTGTCGACCGATTCGGAGCCCGAATTGGTG
>JBJMWH010000164.1:0-5408 GCA_045810245.1 Burkholderiales bacterium
CGAGGACTCCAAGTCGCGAAAAAGCGCGGCCAGGTATTCGGCCTCGGGTAAAGAACCGCGACGTTCATGGGAGTTGAAATCACAGTACGGGCACTTGCGCACGCACCAGGGGATATGGATGTAGAGCGCGAGCGGCGGCAGCGCCTCCAAGCGCACCGCGCCGTGGCGCTCAAGCGCGACCGGAATCATGCAGCAGCTCCAACAAGCGAGCCAGCGCCTGTCCGCGGTGGCTGATCCGGTTCTTCTGCGCCGGCTCGAGCTCGGCCGCGGTCTTGCCCCAGTCCTTCAGGAAGAAGAGCGGGTCGTAGCCGAATCCGTTCGTGCCGCGCGGCGTCCGGGCGATCTCGCCGTGCCAGAGTCCTTCGGCGACGAGCGGCAGCGGGTCGGAAGCAAGCCTCGTCAGAACCATGACGCAGGCGTAGTAGGCGCGGCGATCCGATTTGACCGACTGCAAGAGTTTTTCGTTGTTCCGCGCGTCGCGTTGCTCCCGACTGCCCTCGCGGCCGGCGTAATAGGCCGAGTGCACGCCCGGCTCGCCGCCGAGCGCAGGCAGGCAAAGCCCGGAGTCGTCGGCAAGCGCCGGCAGGCCGCAGGCACGGCTCGCATGGCGCGCTTTCGCGAGCGCGTTCTCGAGAAAAGTAGCGTGCGGCTCGTCGGCTTCGGCGATGCCGAGCTCGGCCTGCGGCACCACCTCGATGGCGAGCGGGCCGAGCAGCGCGGCGATCTCGCGGATCTTGCCGGGATTGTTCGAGGCCAGCACCAGACGTTTCATCAGCGATCGAGAAGACCAGATCAAAAGCAGGGACAGACCACGTTTTCCTCGGACGAAAAACGTGGTCTGTCCCTGATTAGTAGTTTAAGCGTTTCAGGGAAGCCGGTAGTCGGCGAGCCAGTAGTACTCGAGCATTTCGACGTTCAGCGTGGGCGGCAGGTGAGAGCGCAGCTCGGCTTCGTCGGGGAAGTTCTTCAGCACCCGGACCTGGCTGCCGTCTCCGAGCTGCCGCAGCTGATAGGTGTTGCCGTACGCGTCGATTTCCGAGACCGGGGTGCTCGAGCCTTCGACGAAGCGGTTGTCCATCAGCACCACGCGCGCGCCGGGCCCCAGGCGTCCATGCAGCGATGCGAGGAATTCGCCGATGCGCGGGCGCGGCACGTGCGACCACCAGAACACCGCGAGCGCAGCGTCGAAGCGGCCCAGGGATTCGGGGAGCGCGTAGGCGTCTGCAAAGGCGAAAACCGGTTGCTTTGCGTAGGATTTGGACTGCGCGATGCGCATCGGCGCCTCAGCCAGGTCGGTGGCGACGACTTCCGCGGCCACGGCGGCGGCGAGCTGCGTCCAATAGCCGGTCCCGCAGGCGATCTCCAGCACCCGCGCGCCGCGCAGCTTCGCCGGGATGGCGTGCCGGAGAACCGCGAGATCGGCCTGGCGCTCCGGCTTGGCGTAGATCGCTTCGTACTCGGCGGCGCGCCGCCGGTAATACTCGATCAACTCAGGCGAGGCCAAGCGTCCTTCGCCTCCGCGGTGCCCTGGATCTCCACGAAGCCGCCCGCGCCGGTCATCACGACGTTCATGTCGCAGCCGCAGGCGGAGTCCTCGGCATAGTTCAGATCGACGATCGGCGTGCCCTGGTAGACGCCCACCGAAACGGCAGCGACGAAGTCGTCGACCGGAAGGGAAGCGAAAGCGCCCTTCGACGCGAGCCAGGTGAGCGCGTCGCGCAGGGCGACGAAGCCTCCGGTGATTGCCGCGGTGCGCGTGCCGCCGTCGGCCTGCAGCACGTCGCAGTCGATCTGGATGGTGCGCGGCCCGAGCGCTTTGAGGTCCGTGACGGCGCGCAATGCGCGCCCGATGAGGCGCTGGATCTCCTGGGTGCGACCCGACTGCTTGCCGCGTGCGGCCTCGCGCTCGCTGCGGGTGTTGGTGGCGCGCGGCAGCATGCCGTATTCCGCGGTCACCCAGCCCCGTCCGCTGTCCTTGAGGAAAGGGGGGACCCGCTCTTCGACGCTCGCCGTGCACAGCACGCGCGTATCGCCGAACTCGACCAGCACCGAGCCTTCGGCGTGGCGGGTGAAGCCGCGCTGGATGCGCACCGGGCGCAGCTCGTGCGCCGTCCTTCCGCTCGGCCTCGCGCCGCTCATTGCGGCATCTTGCGAAGGACCGCCTTGATCTCGGAGATGGCGTCTTCGATGTCCGCGTCGGACATGCGCATGAAGTCGGGCTGGGTAGCGGTGAAGTCCTGCACGACGGTCGGAAGATCGTAGTAGGGCACGGTGCGCGGCTCTTCGTCGACGGCTTCTTCCTCGCCCCAGCGCAGCGCCAGCACGCTGACATTATCGCACTGCGGCCCGGCACGGCGCTCGGCGAGCGCGGCGAGCTCGGCGAGTGCTTCCTCCAGCGGCAGCGCGCCGAGCGACTGGAGGAGCTGGCGCTGGGTGATCGAGCCCCACAGGCCGTCCGAGCACAGCACCAGCACGTCGCCGCGCGCGAGGCGCGTCTTGGCGATCGGATCGGGCCGCGGCGGCATGTATCCGCCCAGGCACTGCAGGATCCGGTTGCGCTCCGGGTGGGTGCAGGCCGCCTCCTCATGGAGGGTGCCCGAGTCGACGAGCTGCTGCACCAGGGTGTGGTCGCGGGTCTGGACCGCGATGCGCCCCTGGCGCACCAGATAGAGGCGGCAGTCGCCGATGTGGGTCCAGTAGGCATTGCCGTCCTGGACCAGGCACGCGACGATGACGGTGCGCGGCCCGTCGGGCAGGCCGAGCCGGTAGGCTTCGCGCAGGATCGCGCCGTGCGCGTCGTCCATCGCGGTGTTGAGGAAGTTCTTCGGGTCGGGGAGCGCCGGACGCGCGGCACGCTGGAACGCGTCGCCGAAATGGTCGGTCGCGACCTGAGCCGCGAGCTCGCCGCCGAGATGCCCGCCCAGTCCGTCGGCCACCACCATGAGAAGCGAGCGCTCGGTGCGCCAGTAGCCGACCCGGTCCTGGTTGTTGAGCCGCGTGCCGATGCGCGACTCGCTCGCGAGGTGACAGTTCAAAAGAAGCTTCCCTTGAGCCGCAGCATCGCGCCGCGCAGCTGCTCGAGCAGCGGCGCGTCGGCGCGACGCTCCGGCTCGCGTTCGCCGCGCAGCGTCTTCTGCAGCGCGAGCACGCTTTGCGGCCGCTCGAGATGATCCAGGCGCATACACCAGTCGACGATGTCGAGAAGCTCCGCCGAATACTTGGCGCCCCATGCCTTGCGCGCCGGCACGTAGTCGTCGCGGTCGACCCGCTGGTTGGCGGCGAGCGGCGGCTCGCCGCCCGAGAGCGCGGCGTACATCGTCGCACCGACCGAATAGACGTCGCTCCAGGGCCCGAGCAGGTCGCGCCACAGGTGCTGCTCGGGCGCGGCGTAGCCCGGCGTGTAGGTCGGCGGCAGCTTCAGGCCCTCGCCCGAGAGCGCGTGGCGCGCGGCGCCGAAGTCGAGCAGCAGCGGGCTGCCGTCGTTGCGCAGGTAGATGTTCGCCGGCTTGATGTCGAGGTGCAGCAGCTTGTTCGTGTGCACCTCGCGCAGCCCGGTCAGGAGCTGCGCGAAGGTCTGGCGGATCCAGTTTTCGTCCAGCGGGCCGCGGTGCTGCGCCAGGTGCTCGTGCAGCGTGCGGCCGCGCTCGTAGCGCATCACCAGGTAGACGGTGTCGTTGGCGCGGAAGAAGTTCAGCACGCGCACGACGTTGGGATGCGAGAAGCGCGTGAGGGCGCGGCCTTCCTCGAAAAAGCAGCGCATGCCGTGCAGGAACTTGCTGCGGTCGTCCTCGGCGATGCGGTATTCCTTGATCGCCACCGGCACGTCGTTCTCGTCGTGCGCCAGGTAGACGCGCGAAAAGCCCCCGGTCGCGAGCAGGCGCTGGATCCAGTAGTTCTCGAGCTGCGTCGCTGGAGGCAGAGGATGGGCGGGCGCCGGCATCGTCCGCTATGATAGCCTTCGGCTACTGCGGCCGGACCCGCGCCCGCAGCCGCGCTGCGCACTTTGTCACAGAACATTCAAAGCATGACCGGCTACGCCGCCGCGTCGGTGGATTCTCCGCGCGGCCGGCTCACGCTCGAGCTGCGCTCCGTCAACGCGCGCTTCCTGGATGTGCAATTTCGCATTGCCGAGGAGCTGCGCGCGCTCGAACCCGCGCTGCGCGAGCAGATCGGCGCCCGCGTCTCGCGCGGCAAGGTTGACTGCCGGTTTTCCCTCGGCGAATCCCCGGGCGGCGGCAAGCCGCAGCGCCTGAACGCCGAGGCGCTCGCACGCCTGCGCAGCCTCGTCGACGAAGCGCGCGCTGCGTTTCCAGACGCGCCGACGCTGCGCGTCGGCGACGTGCTGCGCTGGCCCGGCGTGATCGCCGAAGAGCCGGCCGATGAGGAAACACTCCGCAAATTCGCCGTCGAGCTCTGCGCGCGGGCGCTCGACGAGCTCACGGGGGCGCGCGGCCGCGAAGGCTCGAAGCTCGCCGAGACCATCCACGCGCGCGTCGCCACGATGCGCGCGCTCGTCGACCAGATCGCGCCGCTCGTGCCGCAGTCGGTCGCGGCCTACCAGGCGAAGATCACCGAACGGCTGAAGGAGGCGCTCGGTGCCGCCGACGACGACCGCGTGCGCGCCGAGCTTGCGCTTTTCAGCGCCAAGGCCGACGTGCACGAAGAGCTCGACCGCCTGCGCACGCACCTCGCAGAGGTCGAGCGCAGCCTGCGGCAGGGCGGCCCGGTGGGCAAGCGCCTCGACTTCCTGGCGCAGGAGCTCAACCGCGAGGCGAACACGCTCGCCGCCAAGTCCTCGAGCCAGCAGCTCTCCGACGGCGCGCTCGAGCTGAAGCTCCTGGTCGAGCAGATCCGCGAGCAGGTGCAGAACATCGAATGAGTCCCAAGCAAGTGACCCGCAAAGGCAGGAAGTGACCCGCAAGGGCAGCCTCTTCGTCGTGACCGCGCCCTCGGGCGCGGGCAAAACCTCGCTCACCCGAGCCCTCCTCCAGGCCACCCCCGGACTCAAGCTCTCGACCTCCTATACCACCCGGGCGCCGCGGCCCGGCGAGCAGAACGGACGCGAGTACCACTTCGTCGACGAGCCGACGTTCCTCGCGATGCGCGATCGCGGCGAGTTCCTGGAGAACGCGCTGGTGCACGGCAACCGCTATGGCACGTCGAAAAAGGTCATCGCCGAAACGCTCGAGCGCGGGCAGGACCTCGTGCTCGAGATCGACTGGCAGGGCGCGGCGCAGGTGCGCAGGCTCTATCCCGACTGCGTCGGCATTTTCATCCTGCCGCCATCGCTCGAGGAGCTCGAGCGGCGCCTTCGGGCGCGCGGCCAGGACTCCGACGCCGTCATCGCGCGCCGCCTCGCCAATGCGCAGGCCGAAATGGCGCACGCCGACGAGTTCGAATACCGTATA
>JBJMWH010000165.1:0-4854 GCA_045810245.1 Burkholderiales bacterium
CGGTGCGGATGGTCTTCTTCAGCTTGTCGAAATCGAGCCGCCCGTCCGTCATGTGGGCCACCAGATTGACGGAGCCGAGGTTGCAGACCGCGATCTCGTCGGCCGAGGTGTTAAGGGTGATCTCGGTACAGAGGTTTGAGCTGTGCACCACGCCGACGTGCTGCTGGGGGCTCCTCAAATTGCACGGGTCCTTGAACGTGATCCAGGGATGCCCGGTCTCGAAGAGCATCGAGAGCATCTTGCGCCACAGCTGGACCGCCGGGATTTTCTTGTAGAGCTTGAGCTCGCCGCGCGCGGCGCGGTCCTCGAAGCGCAGGTACGCGGCCTCGAACTCGGCGCCGAACTTGTCGTGCAGCTCGCCGACGTCGGAGGGGCTGAACAGGGTCCAGTCGGCGTTCTGCAGCACCCGCTTCATGAACAGATCGGGAATCCAGTTGGCCGTGTTCATGTCGTGGGTGCGGCGCCGGTCGTCGCCGGTGTTCTTGCGCAGCTCGAGGAATTCCTCGATGTCGAGGTGCCAGGTCTCGAGATACGAGCACACCGCGCCCTTCCTCTTGCCGCCCTGGTTCACCGCGACGGCGGTGTCGTTCACCACCTTGAGGAACGGCACCACGCCCTGCGACTTGCCGTTGGTGCCCTTGATGTGCGAGCCGAGCGCGCGCACCGGCGTCCAGTCGTTGCCGAGGCCGCCGGCATACTTGGCGAGGAGCGCGTTCTCCTTGATCGCCTCGTAGATGCCCTCGAGATTGTCCGACACGGTGGTCAGGTAGCAGCTCGACAGCTGCGAGCGCAAGGTGCCCGAGTTGAACAGCGTCGGGGTCGAGCTCATGAAGTCGAAGCTCGACAGCACGTGGTAGAACTCGATGGCCCTGGCTTCTCTGTCTTTTTCCCCGAGGGCCAGGCCCATGGCGACCCGCATGAAGAACGCCTGCGGCAGCTCGATGCGCCGTCCGCCCACGTGCAGGAAGTAGCGGTCGTACAGGGTCTGCAGGCCGAGGTAGTTGAACTGCAGGTCGCGACGCGCGTCCAGCGCCCGGCCGAGCTTCTCCAAGTCGAATTTCTTCAATTCAGGATCCAGCAGCTCGGCGTCGACGCCGCGCTGGATGCACTGCGGGAAGTAGCTGGCGTAGCGCCAGCCCATCTCGGCCTGGCTCGCCTCCTCGCCGAGCACTTCCAGGCGGATCGTGTGCAGGAGCAGCCGCGCGGTCACGTAGCCGTAGACCGGCTCCTTCTCGATGAGGGCACGCGCCGCGAGCACCGCGGACTTGCGCACCTCCTCCATCGGCACGCCGTCGTAGAGGTCGCGCAGCGTGGCCTCGAGGATCGCCTGCGCGGAGGCGTCGGGCAGGCCCTCGCAGGCGGACTCGACCAGCCGCGCGAGCCGGGCGGGGTCGAGCGGCCTTCTCTCGCCGCCTTCGACGATGTGGATGCCCCCATCGCTCTTCGCGCTTCTCTCCTGGGCCCGAACCTTGGCGCGCTCCTCGCGGTAGAGCACGTAGGCGCGTGCGACGTCGTGCTCGCCCGAGCGCATCAGCGCGAGCTCCACCTGGTCCTGGATGTCTTCTATATGGAAGGTGCCGCCCTGCGGCTGGCGGCGCATCAGCGCGCCCACCGCCGCGTCGGTCAGTCCGGCGACCAGCTCGCGGATGCGCGCCGACGCCGCGCCCTGCGCCCCGTTCACCGCGAGGAATGCCTTGGTCATGGCGACGCTGATCTTGGCCGGCTCGAAACCAACCACCGCGCCGTTCCTGCGGATCACCTTGTATTCGGAATACGCGCTGCGCGCCGGCGCCTCGACCGGCAACTCGGCTCCGGGCACGCGACCCGCCGTGGCGTTGTCCTGAGCGATCTGCATGTTCCTCTCCTTTTCGCCTGACCTCGCTCGGGGCCGTCCCGCCGCGTGGCGCGGTTCTATGACGACCTGCGCTCCAACTATATCTAGTGCTTCGTCACTGCTTGATCGCTACTACTTGTGCACCGACAGTACACGCGCACATTTTTTTTTGCAAGCGCCGCGGTGCGCGACGTACTAAATGTTGGGTCGATACCACATGCGCGCACTAGATCTAGGAGCGCGCCGCGAGCGCCGTGCCGGGCACGACTATAGGCAGGAACTACAGGTTGTTCGAAGCTAGATCTAGTAGGAGGCGCTGCCAGTCGAACCGCGGACCGGGATCGGTCTTGCGCCCGGGCGCGATCTCGCTGTGCCCGGCGATCGCCCTGAGCGGCAGCTCGGCGCGCAGCTGCGCCAGCAGTGCGCCGAGCGCGGCGTATTGCGCGTCCTCGAACGGCGCGTCGTCGGCGCCCTCGAGCTCGATGCCGAGCGAGAAGTCGTTGCAGCGGCTGCGGCCGCGCCACGACGAGGCGCCTGCGTGCCAAGCGCGCCGCTCGAGCGGGACGAAGCGCACCAACGCGCCGTCGCGCCGCACGAGGAAGTGCGACGAGACGCGCAGATGGGCGACGCTCTCGAAGTAGGGGTGCGCCGCGGGATCGAGCCGGTTGGTGAACAGGCGCTCGATCGCGTCGCCGCCGAACTGGCCCGGCGGCAGGCTGATCGCGTGCAGGACCACGAGGCTGACTTCGACGCCCGGCGGACGCTCGTCCTGGTTTGGAGACCAGAGCTCGCGCATGTGCGCTTAGCGATCCTCATCGGTGATGGCAAGACGCTGCATGCGGTAGCGCAGCTGGCGGAAGCTGATGCCCAGGAGCTTGGCGGCGGCGGTGCGGTTGAAGCCGGTCTTGCCGAGCGCCTCGACGATGGTCTTGCGCTCGACCTCGTCCAGGTACTGCGGCAGCGACTCGCCGGCGGCGTCCTCGGCCGGCCCGCGCTCCTCGCGCCCGGGGCCGAGCTGCAGGTCATCGGCGGCGATCAGCTCCCGCCCGGACAGCGCCAGCGCGCGCTCGAGGATATTCTCGAGCTCGCGCACGTTGCCGGGAAAGTCGTAGCCCGCGAGTGCCTGCAGCGCCGAGTCGTCCAGCTGCGCCGCCGCAACGCCGTTCTGGCGCGCGAGCCGCCCCAGAATGCTGGTCGCGATTCCGGCGATGTCGTCGCGGCATTCGCGCAGCGGCGGCATCCTGAGCTCGATCACGTTCAGGCGGTAGAACAAATCCTGGCGGAAGCGCCCGGCGGCGACCAGCGTGGCGAGGTTCTGGTGGGTCGCGCTGATGATGCGCACGTCGAGCGGGTCCTCCTGCGTTTCGCCGACCTTGCGCACGCGCTTCTCCTGGATGGCGCGCAGCAGCTTCACCTGCATGACGAGCGGCAGCTCCGCGACCTCGTCGAGGAACAGGGTGCCGCCGTTGGCGGCCTGGAAGAACCCGTCGCGGTCCTCGCCCGCCCCGGTGAAGGCGCCCTTCTTGTAGCCGAAGAATTCGCTCTCCACCAGGTTCTCGGGGATCGCGCCGCAGTTCACCGGCACGAACGGCTGGTCGCGGCGCGCGCCGTTCTCGTGGATCAGGCGCGCGGCGAGCTCCTTGCCGCTGCCCGACTCGCCCGAGATGTAGACCGGGGCCTGGGTGCGCGCGAGCTTCGCGATCAGCGTCCTCACCTGCACGAGCGGCGCGCTTTCGCCGAGCAGCTGCTGGTCCTTGGGCGGCGCCTGTCCCGGCAGCGAGAGCGCGGAGCGCACCAGCGCGCGCAGCTGCTCGAGGCCCACCGGCTTCGAGACGTAGTCGAAGGCGCCGGCCTTGAGCGCGGCGACCGCGTTCTCCGCGCTGCCGAAGGCGGTGATCACCGCCACCGGCAGGTCCGAGCGCAGGCTGGAGATGTGGCGCACCAGCTCGAGGCCCTCGCCGTCAGGCAGGCGCATGTCGGTGAGGCAGAGCTGGAAGCGCCCGTCCTTCAGCCGCTCTTTCGCCTCCGCGATGGTGGGCACGCTCGTCACCCCGAGGCCCATCTTGAGCAGCGTCAGCTCGAGCAGCTCGCGAATGTCGGGCTCGTCATCGACCACCAGCACCTGGTGGTCGCGCGGCTTCTGGCGTCGCTCGACTCGCGTCATGGCTTGGCGGGACTGCGGGCCACCACACGGAAATGAGCTCCGGAGGCCTCGCGCACGTACTCGAGGACGGCGCGGTTGGCCGCGCACAGCTCGCGCGCGAGGTACAGGCCGAGACCGGTGCCCTTGCTGTCGGTGGTGAAGAAGGGCTCGAAGAGCTGGCCGAGACTCGACGCCGGCACGCCGGGACCGTTGTCCGCGACGCTCAGCTCGACGCGATCGCCCGCGCTGCGCGCCAAGAGGCGAATCGCCGCCGGCTCGGCGCGCGCGTAGCGCACCGCGTTGGTGAGCAGGTTCCAGACCACCTGGTGGAGGTGGCCCGGGTCGAACTCGATCGCGGCCTCGCCCGGAACCTCGACCAGGAAGCGCTCGCGCGGCACCGATTCATTGGCGACGAATTCCTCGATGAACGGCGTGAGCCAGCGCCGCAGGCCGATCCGCTCCGGGGACTGGCGGTCGCGGCGCGAGAGCTGCAGCACCTCGGCGACCAGGCGCTCGAGCCGCTGGGTGTTGTCATGAATGATGCGGGTCAGGCGCACGCGCTGCGCGTCGCGCCGCTCCTCGCTCAGCAGCTCCGCGGCGTGGCTGATCGCGGCCAGCGGGTTGCGGATCTCATGGGCGATGTTCGCGGTGAGCCGGCCGAGCGCGGCGAGCTTGAGCTGCTGCGCCTCCTCGCGCGAACGCGTGGTGTCCTCCAGGAACAGCACCCGGAACACCTCCTCGGTGCCGACGTCGAGCAGCCGCGCGCCGAGGCTGCGGCCGCGCACCTCGAAGTCGCTCGCGACGCCGAATCCGGGCAGCACCTCCGCGATCAGCCGTCCGAGCAGCCGCGGCTCGCCTAGCAGGCGCTGCGCCTGCG
>JBJMWH010000166.1:0-6457 GCA_045810245.1 Burkholderiales bacterium
GTCGGCGAGGCCAAGCGTGGCGAGCAGCGACATCGCCTCGTCCTTGATCTGGTTGTGACGGCTGGCGGGTTTCCACATCCGCCTCGCGACGCCTGCACGCTCGGCGACGGCGAGCGCGACGTTGTCGAGCACCGGCAGGCGGCGGTACAGCGTCGTGATCTGGAAGGTGCGGCCGCGGCCGAGCCGGACTCGCGCCGCCTGGCTGGTTTTGCTCACTTCCTGATCATTTAAAAAAATTCTTCCCGATGTCGGCGCGATCGCCCCGGTCAGCATGTTGACGAAGGTGGTCTTGCCGGCGCCGTTCGGCCCGATGAGGGCGTGGCGCGCCCCCGACTCGAGCCGGAAGTCGATATTCTGCGCGACCGTCAGCGCGCCGAAGCTCTTGCAGAGCTTTTCTGTTTCCAGAACTGCAGGCATTTGTCGATGAGACCCAGGATTCCGCCAGGAGCGAACAGCACCACCGTGATGAGCAGTGCGCCGATGCCGAAGTACCAGTATTCGGGGTATTGCTTTGCCAGGTAGTCCTGCGCGATGAGGTAGACCACCGGGCCGACGAAGGCGCCGTACAGCCTGCCGACGCCGCCCAGGATCAGCATGACCAGCAGGTCGCCCGAGGGCTCGAGGCCGAGCACGTTCAGGCCGACGAACTGGTTGACCTGCGTGAGCAGCGCGCCGGCGACGCCCGCCATGGTGGCGGAGAGGGTGTAGATCAGCACCATGCGCCAGTAGACCGGTGCGCCGATCGCGTGCATGCGCGCGCGGTTCTCGCGGATGCCGGTGAGCATCGCGCCGAAAGGCGAGTAGATGAGCCTGCGAACCACCAGCCAGCCGATCAAGAGCGCCACCAGGCAGTAGAGGAAGGCGGTGCGGCCGAAGAGATCGAACCTGAACAGACCGAGAATGGGATTCACCTGCACGCCCGACAACCCGTCGGCGCCGCCGGTGAGCCGTGTCGCCTTGTTGGCGATCTCGAGCAGGATGGCCGTGATCGCCAGCGTCAGCATGAGGAGCGTCAGCGCCCGGGTGCGCAGGATGATGGCCCCGGTGATGAGGCCGAGGATCGCAGCCGCCGCAGCAGCAGCTGCGAGCTGGATGAACGGATCGTGGATTCCAACCTTCGCGCTGATGATGCCCGCCGTGTAGGCGCCCAGGCCGAAGAACGCGCTGTGGCCGAGCGTGACGATGCCGGCGTAGCCGAGGATCAGGTCGAGCGAGAGCGCGAACAGGATGAAAATCAGGATGCGCGCGCCGAGCGAGAGGTACTCCGGCAGCAGGAAAAAGGCGGCCAGCGCCACGACGAACGGAATCCATTCGGTCCAGCGAATGCGCGGGTCGACGGTATAGCCGCTCACGCCCTGGCTCCGAACAATCCCTGCGGCCGCCACAGGAGGATTGCGATCGTCGCCGCGTAAACCAGGAAGGCGCCGAACTCGGGAATCCAGTACTTGCACGCGGTGTCCGCGACGCCGATCAGCAGCGCGGCGATGAACGGCCCGCGCAAGCTGCCGAGGCCGCCGACCGCGACCACGATCAGGAAGTAGACCAGGTGCTCGAATGGATAGGCCCACTGCACCGGCAGGATGTCGGCGCCGAGGGCGCCGCCAAGTCCGGCGAGGCCGCTGCCGAGCGCGAAGGTGAGCATGAAGAGGAGCCTGGTGTTGATGCCCACCGACTGCGCCATGGCGCGGTTATCCACCGCCGCACGCACCATCGCGCCCCAGCGGGTGCGTTCGACGCCGAACCATAACCCGACGATGATCAAAAAACTAAAGACAATGATGAATACCCGGTAGGTCGGGAAGTCGCGCCCGAGCATGTGCAGCTGGCCGCGCATGTAGTCGGGCAGGAAGATGCGCGCCGCCTGGTCGCCGAAAATGAGGCGCGCGCTCGCCATCGACACCAGGATCAGGCCGATGGAGAACAGCACCTGCGCCAGCTCGCCGGCGCCGTACAGGCGCGAGTACAGCAGGCGTTCGAGCGCAACGCTGCCGATGGAAACCAGAACGAAAGCGAGGACCACCGCGAGCGGAAAAGGCAGGTCCCAGCGCGCCATGGCGGTAGACAGCAGGAAGCCGCCCGCCATGGCGAACACGCCGTGCGCGAGGTTGATGAACCCCATGAGGCCCATCGTCACCGACAGGCCCACGGAGATCACATACAGGATCATGCCGTAAGCGACGCCGTGAAAGGCGACGCTTACGACCGACGAGACGAGCTCCCCCAGGGTGTCCTACTTACTTCTTCTTCTGCATTTCTTTCCACGGATCCTTCAGCGCCGTGGCCACCGTCTCGATCTCGACGTTGGCGAGCTGGCCGCCGACCTTACGCACATCGCGCAGGTACTCGTTCTGCACGATGTCGCGGGTCTCGGGATCGATGGAAATCGGGCCGCGGGGGCTGTTCGGGTTCTTATAGTGCTTGAAGATCTCCATCGTCTTTTCGGGATCGAGCTTGCCGCGCTGCTGCTTGATCGCTTCGACGATCAGCGCGGCGCCGTCGTAGGCGCCCACCGCGACGAAGTTCGGCGTCTCCTGCGCGCCGTACTCCTTCTTCCACGCCTCGACGAACGCCTTGTTGGCGGGGCGGTCGGCGGCGGCGGAGTAGTGGTGCACGGTCAGCACGCCGAGCGCGACGTCGCCCATGTTGGGCAGCTCCTCGTCGGTGGTGATGTCGCCCGGGCCGATCAGCTTGATGCCGGCCTTGTCGAGGCCGAGGTCGGAGAAGTTCTTCATCACCGCCGTCGCGGTCTTGCCGGCCGGGATGAATACCTGCAGCACGTCGGGCTTGGCGTCCTTCACCCGCTGCATGTAGGCCGCCCAGTCCGGGTTCTGCAGCGGCACGCGTACCTTGCCGAGCATTTTGCCGCCGCCTTCCTCGAAGCCCTTGCTGAAGCCTTCCTCCGAGTCGTGGCCGGGGCCGAAGTCGCTCACCAGCGAGTAGGCCGTCTTGTACTTCTTCGAGGCCCACTGGCCTAGCGGGTAGCTCGACTGCCACAGCGTGAACGAGGTGCGCACCATGTACGGAGAACGCGTGGTGATCACCGCGGTGCCGGCATTCATGATGACGAAGGGCACCTTGGCCTCGGTGACGATCGGCGCCATGGCCATGGCATTCGGCGTGAAGATCACCCCGGCGAGGAGGTTGACCTTGTCGCGCACCACCAGCTCTTGCGCCAGCTGGCGCGCCTTGTCGGGGTTGGGGCCGGTGTCGTCGCGCGTGATGAGCTCGACCTTCACGCCGCCGAGCTCCTTTTCGTGCTGCTTCAGGTACAGGCGCACCGCGCGCTCCATGTACGGCCCGAGGTTGCCGTTCAATCCGGAGTAGCTGGTGATGAAGCCGATTTTTATGGTTTGCGCGAAGGCTCCACAGCTCGCGAAGGCGAGCGCGGCCGCAACTGCGACTTTCGTAATTCTCATCTGACCCCTCCTAAGGATCCGCGATTCTAAATCAGCCAAACGCCGCCCAGCGAGACGGGCAGGGAGACCGCGTGCCCGGCAGGGCTCTTGTGCACTGCGAACCCGAGGCGGCTGCAATGCGCGGCGAAGTCTTCTGGATGACGGCATCCGAGTCCATAGCCTGCGAGCGCCGGCGCTGCGGGCGCCGCGCCCAGAACGCGCTTGAGCTCACCGCGGGTGCCCACGAACACCCGGCCGCGGGTGCAGTCGAGGCGCACGAGCGCGCCTTCGGGCACCGGCAGCAGGCCCGAAAAGCGCGCCCAGCGCGCCGCGGTTTCGGCCGGATCGTCGGCGACGACGTAGATCGCTTTCAGCCCGGTCACGCCGTTCGCATGGGCGAGATTCGCCTGGGTCCAGATCGCCTCGGGCGTGAGCTGCTCGACGTACTGGACGCGCCCTTCGGGCATCTTCGCCGGCGGCACGTACACCACCTTGAAGCGCACCTTGTCGCCGCCCTCGAGGGTGCGCTCGAGGCTCACCAGCGGATCGGGCTCGAAGCCGTGGTCGGCAAGCCGCCGGTGCTCGGCCTCGGCCTGCGGCGAGCCGAAGCAGGCGAGATGCACGCCGTCGTAGCGCGCCATGCGCTCGCGCACGCGCCGGGCATGCGGCGTGTCGAGCGTGGGCGCGAGGATCTCGATGTAGCCCTCCTCCAGCATGATGGTGCGGTTGGAGGTTCCGGCCGGCGCGCCCTGCGCGCGGTGCGCCGATTCCGGCGTCACCTTGAATCCGAGCGACTCGGCGACGCGCGCCGCCGCGCCGAGATCCGGCACGAAATGCGCTACGTGATCGAGGTAGAGCTCGCCCGGCGCGGGGCGCTGGTTCTCGGCGATGCTGCGCATGGCGCTAATATAGCCGCCACGCGCGCGTCCAGAGGGAAGCGGGTGGGAAGCTAGTTCTTGCCCTTGGCGGCGTCGCGGATCGACTCGCCGGCTTTCTCCATGCTGCGGCTGGCGGCCTTGCCGGCGTCGTCGAGCTGGCGGCCGGCTTTTTCCGCCGGGCCTTCCCGGTGGCAAGCGGCGAGCGCGACCAGGGCGAGGATTACGAATAGAGTTTTCATTCAGCATTGTCGCGTGCTGACGAAGCGGGGTCCCTCTCTCGCCTCCCCTCGCCGATAGGCGGACCGGACTAGTCCAACACCCGGCGAAGGTAAGATAGGCGGATGAACAGGCCGGTCGACCTGCAGGCCGCCGCGCTCACCGGCGCCGATGCCGCCGTCGAGATGCTGAACGCGCACGGCGTCGAGGTGATCTTCGGGCTGTGCGGCGACACCAGCCTGCCGCTCTACGACGCGCTGGCGCGCTCGGGATCGATCCGGCACATCCTCACGCGCGACGAGCGCCACGCCGCGTACATGGCCGACGGCTATGCCCGAGTAACCGGAAAGGTCGGCGTGTGCGAAGGTCCATCGGGAGGCGGTGCCACGTACATCCTCCCCGGCCTGGTGGAGGCGAACGAGTCCTCGGTTCCGATCCTCGCGATCAACACCGACGTCGCGGTCTCCTCCAGGAATCGCTTCACCCTCACGGAGCTCGACCAGCGGGCATTGATGAGGCCGCTGACCAAGTGGAACGCGGTGCTCGACCGCGCCGCCGACATTCCGCGCACCTTCCGCGCCGCATTCGAGGCGATGACCACCGGCCGTCCCGGGGCGGCGCACATCGCGCTGCCCTTCGACGTGCAGAACGCTCCGGTGGAGCGGAGCGACGTGTGGGCCGATCCGACGCTCGGCGCCTTCCCCTCGCGGCGCGTGGCGCCCGATCCATTTTTCATCGAGCTCGCCGCGAAGATCCTTAGAAATGCGAAGAATCCCGTCGTGATCTGCGGCGGCGGCGTGGTGCTTTCCAATGCGGAATCGGAATTGACGGCGCTGGCTGAAAAGCTGAACGCCCCGGTCGCCACCACGGTGAGCGGCAAAGGCTCGATCGACGAGCGCTGCGCGCACTCCGTCGGGGTCGTCGGCTCCAACGGCGGCACGCCGCAGACGCGCGCTGTGGTCGACGCGGCCGACGTCGTCATCTTCGTGGGCTGCCGCGCCGGATCGGTGACCACGGAGCGCTGGCGCCATCCCGCGCCGGGACGCGCCCGCATCATCCATATCGACGTCGACCCGACGGTGCCCGGTGCCAACTACAAGGTCGACGTGCCGATCGTGGCGGATGCAAAGCTTGCCCTGGCCGCGCTGGAAGAAGCCGTGGAGAAGCGCGAAGGCGATCTTTCCTTCGTCGATGCGAACAAGCGCGAGAAATTCGAGGCCTTCGACGCCTTGGCCCGGTCGGACGATGTGCCGATCAAGCCCGAGCGGATCGTGGCTGCTTTGGACAAATTGCTCGAGAAAGAGGCAATTCTGGTCGCAGACCCAGGCACGCCTTGCCCGTATTTCTCGGCCTACTACGTAGTGAAGGGGAGCGGACGGCGCTTCTTCTCCAACCGCGCGCATGGCGCGCTCGGCTATGCGCTCGCCGCGGCGCTCGGCGCGCACATCGGCCGCCCGGCGGTGAAGACGGTGGCGGTGATGGGCGACGGCAGCTTCGGCATGTGCGTGGGCGAGCTCGAGACGGCAGTACGCCTGAAGCTGCCGATCACGTTCATCGTCATCTCGAACGCCGTCTACGGCTGGATCAAGGCGGGGCAGAAGTCGGGCTACGGCGAGCGCTACTTCTCGGTCGATTTCGGCGTCACCGATCACGCGAAAGTCGCCGACGCGTTCGGAGTCAAGGCCTGGAAGGTCTCCGACCCGCGCCAGCTCGAGCCGGTGTTGAAGCAGGCCATCGCCTATGGCGGCCCGACGCTCGTCGATATCGTGTCCCAGCCGCTGCACGAGGCAAGAGCCCCGGTTTCGGAATGGGTCGCATGAAGGACAGCCCCATGGGCAAGAAGGAGAACCTGGCGGTTCGGGGGCACCACGACATGGGCGGCCTGCCCGCGGGCAGGGTCGAGCCGCTCGAGCATGATTACGCCGACTGGGAGCGGCGCGTCGACGCCCTCATGGTGCTGTGCGTCGG
>JBJMWH010000167.1:0-6280 GCA_045810245.1 Burkholderiales bacterium
GCCACGGGTGTGCCGTTCAACTGGCGCGATCTCACGCCGGTGCAGATGCTCGCGCTGGACAACTTCGTGCTCTGGGTCAACGCCAAGACGCCTTACAAGAGCGCGAAGGAATACATCGAGGCGACGAAGAACGCGGGCCCGGGCAAGATGAAGATGGGCGGCACCGGCGCGAAGCAGGAAGACCAGATCATCACCGCCGCGATCGAGCAGAAGACAGGCGCCAAGTTCACCCACATTCCGTTCAAGGGCGGCGGCGCGGTGGCGACTCAGCTGGTCGGCGGCCACGTCGACTCCACGGTGAACAACCCGATCGAGGCGGTGGCGCAATGGCGCGCCGGAAGCCTCAGGCCGCTGTGCGTGTTCGACGAGAAGCGCATGCCCTACAAGGAGAAGGTCACCAAGGACATGTCCTGGGCCGACATTCCCACTTGCAAGGAGTCCGGGCTCGACGTCGACTACCTCATGCTGCGCGGCATCTTCACCGCCCCGGGCGTAAAGCCGGACCAGGTGCAGTACTACACCGAGCTCTTCAAGAAGGTGATGGCGACGCCCGAGTGGACGAAGCTCATGGAAGAGGGCGCCTTCAACAAGACTGCGCTCACCGGCAAGGAGTACGCCGACTGGGTGGCGAAGGAAGAGCAGAGGCACATTTCGCTGATGAAGGCGGCCGGCTTCATCGCCGGCAAATGACCGAGGGGCGCGAAGGGCGAGTCGCCTTCCGCACCAAGAGCGCCGAGATCGCGGTCGCGGCGCTGTTTCTCATTGCCGGCGTGCTGGTCATGTACGACAGCGTGCGCCTGGGCTCGACCTGGGGCGACGACGGACCCCAGCCGGGCTACTTTCCGTTCTACATCGGCCTGATCATGACGCTCGCGGCGCTGATGAACCTCGCGCGCGGCTTCATGATCCCCGTGGACAAGAACCCGCCCTTCGTCCTCGCCGGGCAGCTGAAGATGGTGCTGACGGTGCTCGTCCCCACCGCGATCTACGCCGCGGCGATCACCTGGATCGGGATCTACGTCTCCTCGATCCTGTTCATCGCCTTCTTCATGCGCTGGCTGGGCAAGTTCGCCTGGTGGAAAGTGGCCGCCGTCAGCGCCGGCACCGCGGTGGCGCTGTTCATGATCTTCGAGCGCTGGTTCCTGGTGCCGCTGCCCAAGGGTCCCATCGAAGCTTTGCTCGGGCTGAACTGAAGTGGCGGAGATTCAGGCCCTCGCGCAGGGCTTCGCCGTCGCGCTGTCGCTCACCAACCTGCTGCTGATGTTCACCGGGGTGATCCTCGGCGTGATCATCGGCGTGCTTCCGGGCCTGGGCGGCGCCAACGGCGTCGCCATCCTGCTGCCCCTCACCTTCAGCATGGCGCAGACCCCCGGGGGCGCCACCTCGGCCATCATCCTGCTTTCCTGCATCTACTGGGGGGCGCTGTTCGGCGGCGCCATCACCTCCATTCTCTTCAACATCCCCGGCGAGCCCTGGTCGGTGGCGACCACGTTCGACGGCTACCCGCTCGCGCAGCAGGGCCGCGCGGGCAACGCGCTCACCGCCGCGTTTACCTCCTCGTTCATCGGCGCCCTGGTGGCGGTGATCCTGATCACTTTCCTCTCGCCGGTGATCGCGAATTTTGCCCTCGAGTTCGGGCCGCCGGAATTCTTCGCGGTGTACTTCCTCACCTTCTGCGCCTTCATCGGCACGAGCAAGGAGCCGGCGTTCAAGACGCTCGCCGCGATGATGCTTGGCTTCGCGCTCGCCGCGGTCGGCACCGATCCGGTCACCGGCACGCTGCGGCTCACCTTCGGCTCGACCCGGCTGCTCACGGGCTTCGACTTCCTGGTGGCGGTGATCGGCCTCTTCGGCATCGGCGAGATTCTCCTCACGCTCGAGGAAGGGCTCGCATTCCGCGGCGCCAAGGCGAAGCTGAACATGCGCGTGGTGCTCGAGACGTGGAAGGAGCTGCCGCGCTACTGGCTCACGTCGCTGCGCTCCTCCGCGGTGGGCTGCTTCATGGGCATCGTGCCGGGCGGCGCGACGCCGGCTTCCTTCATGAGCTACGGCGTGGCGCGGCGCTTCTCGAAGGACGGCGACAAGTTCGGCAGCGGCATGGTCGAGGGCGTGGTTGCGCCCGAGACTGCGGCGCACGCCGCCGGCACGTCGGCGCTGCTGCCGATGATCACGCTCGGCGTGCCGGGCTCGCCAACCGCGGCGGTGCTGCTCGGCGGCCTCATGATCTGGGGCCTGCAGCCCGGGCCGCTGCTCTTCGTCGAGAAGCCCGACTTCGTCTGGGGCCTGATCGCGAGCATGTACCTCGGCAACATCGTCGGCCTCGTGGTCGTGCTCACCTGCGTGCCGCTGTTTGCCGCGATCCTGAGGGTGCCGTTCTCGGTCATCGCACCGATCATCGTCGTAGTGTGCGCGATCGGCGCCTACACCGTGCACAACGCCATCTTCGACGTCTGGATGATGGTGGTGTTCGGCGTCATGGGCTATGCCTTCAAGAAGCTGCAGTACCCGCTCGCGCCGCTGGTGCTCGCAATCGTGCTCGGCGACGCCGCCGAGGCCTCGTTCCGGCAGGCGATGCTGTTCTCGCAGGGTGAACTTGCGATCTTCTTCTCGAACAAGCTGGTCGGCTTGCTCACCACGCTCGCGCTGGTGCTGCTCCTCTGGCCCAGCGTCGCCTGGATCCTCGCCAAGGCGCGCAGGTAGTCAACCGAGCTTCTGCTTAAGACGCGACAGCGTTTCAGGCGTCAGATTGAGGTACGCGGCGAGCTCCTTCTTCGGGATGCGGCCCGCGAGCTCGGGGTGCTTCCTTTGAAAGCGCGACAGGCGTCCGGGCGCATCCAGGAGGTGCAGCGTGATCGTGTGCGCCATCACCTCGGACATCAGCTTCATCACTTCGTATTCGAAGCGCGCCTTGAGCGCGGGATTGTGCTCGAGGAAGTCGGCCCACGCCGGCATCGTCAGCTCGGCCGCGCGCACCTTGGTCACCGCGACGATCGAGTAGGGCACCGGTGTGCGCAGGCGCCACGCGGCGTACGAGGTGTCCATCTCGGTCTCGGCGGCGAAGCGCAGGATCATCTCGCGACCCTCGGGGTTGGACACCACGCGCTTCACCATGCCCTCGAGGATGAAGAACTGCTCCATCTCCTCGTCGCCCTGGCGCACCAGCGGCTCGCCCTTGCGGTAATCGGCCACCAGTAAGAGCGGCTCGAGTTCGCCCCACTGCGCCTGGCTCATGCCTTGCAGCAGCAGGTTCTGCCGCACTTGCAGGCGGATGCTGTTGCGCTGTGGGTGGCTGAGGAATGCCGTCATTCGGGTGGATTTTAGTCGGCTTGACCTGAATCAAGGCCGTGGCGCGGGGGCGATTCTTACCATAACGGTCCCTCCGAATCGCAGGAAACCGAGGAGTCCGCTCATGGGGACCGTCGAACCTCAAGTCGCCGCCAGCCCGACCGCCGATGCCCAGCAAACGACCGATGGCTTTCAGCTGGTCATCGATGCCCTCAAGCTGAACGGCCTCGACACGATCTACGGCCTGCCGGGCATCCCGATTACCGACCTCACGCGCCGCGCGCAGGCGGCCGGCATGCGCGTGCTCTCCTTCCGCCACGAGCAGAGCGCGGGCTACGCCGCCTCGATCGCGGGCTTCCTGACCCAGAAGCCCGGCATCTGCCTGACGGTGTCGGCGCCAGGCTTCTTGAACGGCCTCAACGCCCTCGCGCACGCGACGGTCAACTGCTTCCCGATGATCCTCATCAGCGGCTCGAGCGAGCGCGAGGTTGTCGACCTGCAGCAGGGCGACTACGAGGAGCTCGATCAGCTCGCCATCGCCAAGCCGCTCGCCAAGGCCGCCTTCCGCGTGCTGCACGCCGAGGACATCGGTGTGGGCATCGCGCGCGCCATCCGCGCCGCGCTGTCGGGCCGTCCCGGCGGCGTGTATCTCGACCTGCCGGCCAAGCTCTTCGCACAATCCATTGATTCTGTTTCTGGGAAAAATTCCCTTATCAAGGTGGTCGACCCGGCGCCGAAGCAGATTCCGGCGCCGGAGGCGGTGAAGCGCGCCCTCGATCTGCTCAAGGGCGCCAAGAAGCCGCTCATCATTTTAGGCAAGGGCGCCGCGTACGCGCAGGCCGATGCCGATATCAAGGCGCTGGTCGAAAACACCGGGATTCCCTATCTGCCGATGTCGATGGCGAAGGGCCTGCTGCCCGACACGCACGAGCAGTGCGCGTCCGCGGCGCGCTCGTTCGTGCTGCCCGCGGCCGACGTCGTGATGCTGATCGGGGCGCGCCTCAACTGGCTGCTGTCGCACGGCAAGGGCAAGACCTGGGGCGGCAAGGGCCACAAGGACTGGGGCGGCCAGAAGTTCATCCAGATCGACATCTCGCCGCAGGAGGCCGACAGCAACGTGCGCATCGATGCTCCGGTGGTCGGTGATATCGGTTCGTGCGTCAGCGCACTGCTTTCCAGCTTAGGAAACCTCCCCAAGCCGCCTGCGGAGTGGCTGCACGCGGTCGCGGAGAAGAAAAAGGGCAACGTCGCGAAGATGGCCGAGACGCTGTCGAAGAACCCGGCGCCGATGAACTTCCACAGCGCGCTCAACGTGGTGCGCGACATCGTGACGGCGTACCCGGACGCGATGTTGGTCAACGAAGGCGCCAACGCGCTCGACTTTACGCGCTCGATCGTCGACATGTACAAGCCGAGGAAGCGCATCGACGTCGGCACCTGGGGCATCATGGGCGTCGGCATGGGCTATTGCGCCGCCGCCGCCGTGGTGAGCCGGCAGCCGGTGATCGCGGTCGAGGGCGACAGCGCCTTCGGCTTCTCCGGCATGGAAGTCGAGACCCTGTGCCGCTACAACCTTCCGGTGTGCATCGTCATCATGAACAACAACGGCGTGTACAAAGGCACCGACCAGGATCCCACCGGGCGCGACCCGGCGCCGACCGTGTTCGTGAAGGGCGCCCGCTACGACAAGCTGATGGAAGCTTTCGGCGGCGTCGGCGTGAACGCCACCACGCCCGCCGAGCTGAGGAAGGCGATGGAAGAGGCGATCCGCTCGAAGAAGCCGACGCTGATCAACGCCGTCATCGATGAAACCGCCGGCACGGAGAGCGGTCGCATCACGAGCCTGAACCCGACTGCAGGAAAGAAAAAATAATGGAAGCGCTCAAAGGAGTCCGCATCCTCGACATGACCCATGTCCAGGCAGGACCGACTTGCAGTCAGCTGCTGGCTTGGATGGGCGCCGACGTGGTCAAGTTCGAGAACCCGCAGGGCGACGCCACGCGCGGCCAGCTGCGCGACGTGCCGAACGCGGACTCGCTCTACTTCACGATGCTCAACTGCAACAAGCGCTCGATCACGGTCAATATGAAGACCGCCGAGGGCAAGCAGGTGTTCGTCGATCTGCTGAAGAAATGCGACATCGTCATGGAGAACTTCGGCCCCGGGGTGCTCGACCGCTTCGGCTTCAGCTGGGAAAAGATCCACCAGCTCAACCCGAAGATCGTGATGGGATCGATCAAGGGCTTCGGCTCGAGCGGCCCGTACGCCGACTTCAAGGCCTACGAGAACGTGGCGCAGGCGATGGGCGGCGCGATGAGCACCACCGGCGTGCCCGACGGCCCGCCGTTCGTCACCGGTGCGCAGATCGGCGACTCGGGCACCGGTTTGCACCTCGCAATCGGCCTGCTCGCGGCGTTGCGCCAGGCGGAGAAGACCGGACAGGGCCAGTATGTGGAAGTGGCGATGATGGACGGCGTGATGAATCTCTGCCGCGTCAAGTTCCGCGACCACCAGCGCCTCACGCGCGGCAGCCTGAGCGAATTTTCCGTACCGACCTATCAAGGCATGGGCGATGTGCCGCGCGCCGGCAACGACTCGGGCGGCGGCCAGCTCGGCAACGCCATCCACTGCAAGCCGCACGGCGCCAACGACTGGCTCTACGTGGTGGTGCAGGAGGCGGTCTGGGAAGACCTCGCCAGGCGCATCGGCCCGGACGTCGGCATGCCGGATATGGCCAGCGACCCCAGGTTCGCGAAAATTTCAGATAGAAGAAAAAATCAGAACCTGATGTGGACGCTGATCAGCAAGTTCGCCGAGAAGCACACCAAGCGCGAGCTCATGGCGATCCTCAATCCCCTCGACGTGCCGTGCGGGCCGATCATGTCCACGCAGGACCTCGCCAACGACGAGCACGTGCGCGGCCGGGGCATGTGGGTCGAGCTCGACCATCCGCAGCGGGGCAAGTGGTTCAACGTGGGGATGCCGATCAAGCTCT
>JBJMWH010000168.1:0-6955 GCA_045810245.1 Burkholderiales bacterium
ACCTCCTGACAGGGGCTTATACCCGTGGGGCCTTGGGCAAAGGGATCCGGGACGATCTCGAAAAGGTCTATCGATATTTCCCGCGCCTCAAGGAACGGCGCAGTTCCCAGTCGGGCTACACCTCCGGCGGCGAGCAGCAGATGACCGCGCTCGGGCGCGCACTCATGGCGCGCCCGCGCATGATCCTGCTCGATGAGCCCTCGATGGGTCTCGCGCCGCAGCTGGTGGGGGAGATCTTCGAGATCGTGCGCGAGCTGAACCGCAAGGAAGGCGTGAGCTTCCTTCTCGCGGAGCAGAACACCAACATCGCCCTGCGCTACGCCGACTATGGGTACATTCTGGAGAACGGCCGCGTGGTGATGGACGGCGAGGCGAGCTCGCTCGCCGAGAACGAGGACGTGAAAGAGTTCTATCTCGGCTTCTCCACGGCCGGGCGCAAGAGCTTCCGCGACGTAAAGTCGTATCGCCGCAGGAAGCGGTGGCTGTGAAGGAATACTACGACGAACTGGAGACGCGACCGCCCGAGGCGCGCGAAGGCGCGCTCATGGCGGCGCTTCCCGCCCACATCGCGCATGCCAAGGACAACGCGCCCGGATTCGCCCGCATCCTGAAGGACATCGAGCCTGGCGAGATCAAGAGCCGCAAGTCGCTCGCCAGGCTGCCGGTCACCCGAAAGGCCGACCTCCACGAGCTGCAAAAGGCGTTGCCGCCGCTCGGCGGCCTCAACGCCACGCCGCTCGAGTAGCTCGCCAAGCTGTTCGTCTCGCCCGGGCCGATCTACGATCCCGAGGGCCGCGGGCGCGACTGGTGGCGCACGGCGCGCGGCCTGTTCGCGGGCGGATTCCGGGGCGGCGACCTGGTCATCAATACGTTCGCCTACCACTTCACGCCCGCGGGCTCGATGCTCGAATCGGGAGCGCTCGCGCTCGGCTGCACCGTGATCCCCGCGGGCACCGGCCAAACCGAGATGCAGGTCGCGGCGATCCGCGACCTGCGCGTGCAGGGTTACGTCGGCACGCCCTCCTTCCTCAAGCTCATCGTCGAGAAGGCCGACGAGACGAAGAGCGACATTTCCGCGCTGCAGAAGGCGCAGGTCGGCGCCGAGTATCTTCCGCCCGCGCTGCGGCAGGCGCTGCGCGCGCGCGGCATCGCGGTGACCCAGATGTACGGCAGCGCCGATCTCGGTGCGATCGCCTATGAGTCGGCCAACGCCGACGGCACGGTGAACGAGGGCATGATCCTGGAGGAGGCGCTGATTCTCGAGATCGTGCGGCCGGGCACCGGCGATCCGCTGCCCGATGGTGAAGTCGGCGAGGTCGTCATCACGTCCTTCAACCGTGACTATCCGCTGATCCGCTTCGGCACCGGGGACCTCTCCGCCGTTCTGGCGGGCGCGAGCCCCTGCGGCCGCAGCAACGTGCGCATCAAAGGCTGGATGGGCCGCGCCGACCAGAGCACCAAGGTGCGCGCGATGTTCGTGACGCCGGGCCAGGTGGCCGAGGTGCTGCGTCGCCATCCCGAGGTGCGCCGCGCACGGCTGGTGGTCGAAGGCGAAGTCGGCAGCGACCGCATGACGCTCAAGTGCGAAGTCGGGTCATCGCCCCCCAACCTTGCCGATGCGATTATCGGTTCAATCAGGGAAGTGCTGAAGCTGCGCGGAGAAGTCGAGCTCGTCGCACCCG
This sequence comes from Burkholderiales bacterium, assembly GCA_045810245.1. Taxonomy (GTDB): domain Bacteria; phylum Pseudomonadota; class Gammaproteobacteria; order Burkholderiales; family SG8-39; genus SCGC-AG-212-J23. Next base: position 1,683 of record JBJMWH010000168.1, read on the forward strand.
GCAGCCTGCCGAACGACGGCAAGGTGATCGAAGACCAGCGCAAGTACGGTTAGCGCTTTTCGCTGATAAGGGCTACGGAATCCCGGTTCGCCGCTTTGCCCCAGAGGCGCTGCAGGACCTGATAACCCACCGCATCGTGCCGCTGCAATTCGGCTCGCGTAAAGGGGTAATAGTCATTCCTGCAGAAGTACGCCTCGGAGAGCTCGGCGAAGTACTCCTTTTCGTCGCCGAGCGCATAAGCCCGCCTTTTCCCGCCGCCGGCGTAAGCGACCGACTCGTACAACCTGCGCTCTACCGCCTGTCGGTACGCCGCTGCGATCTCCGCGTGACTCTCGCCAAGGACCAGAAAATGGTAAGCGTGCGCGAGCTCGTGCAAGACCATGCACGGCTGCTCTGCGCGGGACCAGCTGACGAAATTGAGGCTGTTCGAGATTTCGATGTCGCTCGTCTTGGCAGGGTTGTAGCCGTTTTTCTCCAGCCATGTTCGCGACACGTGGAACTCGGCTCCCGCATCCGGCCGTCTGCTCCACTCGACCCAGATCCTGACCTTCCGCAGCGCCGAAACGGCGGCGGGCGGCACAACCTCGACCATCTCCTCGAACTGCCGTGCAAGCTCGGCGCGAACATCTGCCGCTGCATGTGCCTGCGCCAGAACTTGCGGACTCACGAGCACCGTAAAGCCGTGGAAGGACTGCTCCTGGTAGGCCGACTGCGGAGCATAATTTCGGTCCTGCGCCAGCGCGTCAGCGGGTACTGCAAGCAAAGCCGCCAGGCCGGAAAGAAGCGCATTCCTCACGCTTCAAACTTTACGCGCAGCGCTGACCGCAGTTCTAACTGGAAAAGTAAAAAGGCGTCAGAGTTCTTTCAGGTCTTTCGGGCTGCAGCCACAGGAAGAGCGTCGAGGCGCCGCATTTCGTCGTTGCGTACCACGGTCGGGTCGAAAACGAACGCCTGGGCGAAGTCGATCGCGTCGGCGCCCCAGAACACTTCGCCGTCGATCACCAGGCTCGGCACACCGAAGACGCCGCGCTGCACGGCCTCCTCGGTGTTCTTTCTGAGCCGGTCCTTGACCTGCGGCTCGGCGAGGCGCGCCGGCTCGACGCCGAGCTCCCGGCACAGAGCCGCGAAGCGGCCGGGATCGCCGGCATGCTCGCCGCTCATCCATATCGAGCGGAAAATACGTTTGACGGCGTCGGGCCGGCTGTCGCACGCTAGGGCGAGCCGCAGGTGCTGCAGCGGGTTGAACGGATGCGCGGCGGGAAAGCGGAACGGGATGCCCAGGCTATGCGCCCACCAGGTGCACCAGCGGTAAGTCCAGCGCCGCTTGGCCGGGATCTCGGCGGGGCCCTTCTGCCCCCAGTGCTCGAGCAGGCCCGCGAAGAGGACCGGCTTGCAGGCTACCGGGCCCGGCAGCTCATCCAGGCGGTGGAGCGCGATATACGAGTACGGCGAGACGAAATCGAAATACCAATCAACGGAGACGGGCATGGCGGTGAGGATCGAGAAAAAGGGAAAGGTTTGGACGGTGATTCATTCGCGCCCCGAGGCGCGCAACGCGATGGACCCGCAGAGCGCAGACGCCCTTGTCTCCGCTTTTGAATCCTTTGATAAAGACCCCGAAGCTGCCGTCGCGGTGCTGTGGGGGGAGGGCGGCGCCTTTTGCGCGGGGTGGGACTTGAAGTACTGCGCCAGCATGGTGGAGGACGCGAAGCAGCTCCACGAGATCGACTATCCATTGGACGAGCGCAAGCTTATCCCCCGCGGACCGCTCGGCCCGACACGCCTCGAGCTCGACAAGCCGGTCATCGCCGCGGTGGCGGGGCCGGCAGTCGCCGGCGGCTTCGAGCTCGCGCTCTGGTGCGACGTGCGCGTGATGGAGCGCTCGGCGTACTTCGGCGTCTACTGCCGGCGCTGGGGTGTACCGCTCGTCGACGGCGGCACCGTGCGTCTGCCGCGCATCGTCGGCATGGGACGCGCGATGGAGATCATCCTCACCGGGCGCAAAGTGCAGGCCGAGGAAGCCTTGCGCATCGGCGCCTGCGAGCACTTGGTCCCGGACGGTGATTCGCGCCGGTTCGCCGAGGCCATGGCGCACGAGATCGCGCGCTTTCCCCAGGCGTGCGTGCGCGCCGACCGGCGCTCGGCCTACATGCAGCAGGGTCTGCCCCTGCGAGAGGCGATGAGAAAAGAGTGGTACAACGGCTTCCCCGCCTTCGAGATCGACGGCGCCGCGGGCGCTGCGCGCTTCGCCTCAGGCAAGGGGCGGCACGGCGATTTCGCGGATATCTAGTGCCTTGCGGCGCTGCGGCAGCTCGGCCATGACGCGATCGCGCTCGGCGTCGCTCATGGCGCTCCAGCGCATGATTTCTTCGAGGCTGCGGCAGCAGCCGAGGCAGACGCCGCGCGGCGGGTCCATGGTGCACACCCGGATACAAGGCGTCCTCACTTCTGCGCTTTCTTCGCGGTCATCGCCCGGTTGACCTTCGAGGACGGCTCGCGCCGGAGGACGGCGCAGATCCAGCGGCCGATATCCACGAGCTCGCCGAGATCCACGCCGGTCTGCATCCCGAGGCCGTGGAGCATGTAGACCACGTCCTCGGTCGCGACGTTGCCTGAGGCGCCCGCCGCATAGGGGCAGCCCCCCAGGCCCGCGACCGATGCGTCGAAGGTGCGCACGCCGACCTCGAGCGAAGCGTAGATGTTGGCGAGTGCCTGGCCGTAGGTATCGTGATAATGGCCGGCGAGGCGATCCATGGGCACCCTGCGAGTACAGGCCTCGAGCATCGCCCTGGTCTTGCCCGGAGTGCCCACGCCGATGGTGTCGCCGAGCGACACCTCGTAGCAGCCCATGTCGTAGAGATCGCCGGCGACGTTTGCGACCTGTGCAGGGGAAATTTCGCCGTCGTAGGGGCACCCGAGGACGCAGGAAACATAGCCTCTGACTTTCACATTATGTTTCGTGGCTGCTTCCGCGACCGGACGGAATCGCTCGAGCGATTCGGCGATCGAGCAGTTGATGTTCCTGCGCGAAAACGCTTCGGAAGCGGCGCCGAAGATCGCCACCTCGGTGGCCCCCGCCGCGCGCGCGGCCTCGAAGCCCTTGAGATTCGGCGTCAGCACGGGATAGGACACGCCCGGCTTGCGGCGGATGCGCTCGAGCACTTCGGTGTGGTCGGCCATCTGCGGCACCCACTTCGGCGACACGAACGCCGTGGCCTCGACCGATTGCAGCCCGGCGTCGGCCAGCCGCTCGATCAGCTCCAGCTTCACCGCCGTGGGTACTTCGCGGGACTCATTCTGCAGTCCGTCACGTGGACCGACCTCCACGACTTTGACGAAATCAGGGACAGACCACGTTTTCTCTGGCATGGATTGGCGGCGGGGCGATGGGGTGGGAAATAAACGTGGTCTGTCCCTGATTTATTGCATTGTGACCAGCTCGGCGCCTTCCAGGACCTGCTCACCGGCGGCGAAATGGATTTCCTTCACCACGCCGTCGGCGGGCGCGGTGATGGTGTGCTCCATCTTCATCGCCTCGAGGATGAGCAGGGGCTGCCCCTTCTTGACTGTCTCGCCGGGCCGCGACATGACCTGGACGACCCGCCCCGGCATGGGCGCGGCGAGCGAGCCGCTGCGTCCTTCCGAGTCCTCGCCGGGCAGGCCGAGCCTGAGCGTGAGCCGGCGGTAGTCGCCTCCGGCGAATACATGCCAATCGTATCCGTCGCGTAGCGCGCGCGCTCGATACATACGGCCATCGAGCCGGATGGAAAGCGCTCCGTCCTCGAGCGGCGTTCCCGCGAACGCATGCTCCTTGCCATGCACCGCGATCCGCAGCCCCTGTTCGCCGAAGTGCACCCGGACGGGATGCGCGCTCTCTTCCTCGAGGAAAACGAAGTCGTGATGCGAGTCCTCGTTCAGCCGCCAGCCGTCCACGCGGTTCCACGGCGAGTAGGGATCGCCGGAGGCTTGCGCGCGCTCGCGGGCGGCGCGCTCTTCGTATGCCAGCTCGGCGAACGCCGCGGCGGCGAGCACATCGGTTCCGATCTCGTCGCGCTTGGCGAAGAGCTCGCGGCGGTTGCGCTCGATGAGGCCGGTGTCGAGCTCGGCCCGGCTGAACGCCGTGGAGGCCGCAAGCCGCCGCAGAAAGGCGACATTTGTCTTGACGCCCGCGATTTGCACTTCGGCGAGCGCCTGGCGCAGCCGGGCGAGCGCGGCATCGCGGTCGGCGCCGCGCACGATCAGCTTGGCGATCATCGGGTCGTACCAGGGCGTGATCTCGTCGCCCGATTCGACCCCGGCATCGATCCTCACGTCCAAGCCCCGGGGCGGAAACCCGACGTGCACCAGGCGGCCGGTCGAGGGCAGGAAGTCGCGCTCCGGGTCCTCGGCATAGATCCGCGCTTCTATGGCATGCCCTTCGAGCCGCAGGTCCTTCTGCGAGAACGGCAGGGCTTCGCCGGCCGCGACGCGGATCTGCAGCTCGACCAGATCGAGGCCCGTCACCATTTCGGTCACCGGGTGCTCCACCTGCAGGCGCGTATTCATCTCCATGAAATAGAACCGGCCGTCCTGCTCCGCGATGAATTCCACGGTGCCGGCGCTGGTGTAGCCGATCGCCTTGGCCGCCGCGACCGCGGCCGCGCCCATTTCGCTTCTCTTCACGGCATCCAGACCGGGCGCCGGCGCTTCCTCGAGCACTTTCTGATGCCGGCGCTGCACCGAGCAGTCGCGCTCGAAGAGGTAAACGAGATTGCCCTTGGCGTCGCCGAACACCTGGATCTCGATGTGGCGCGGCCGTTCGAGATAGCGCTCGATCAGCACCCGGTCGTCGCCGAACGAGGATTTCGCCTCCCGCTTCGCGGCCTCCAAGGCCGGAATGAATTCTTTCTTGCTCGAGACGACCCGCATTCCCTTGCCGCCGCCACCCGCGGACGGCTTGATCAGCACCGGAAATCCGATGCGCGCCGCCTCCTTTTCCAGGCGGGCAGGCTCCTGCTCCTCGCCATGGTAGCCAGGAACGAGCGGGACGCCCGCCTTCTGCATGAGGCGCTTGGCGGCCGCCTTGTCGCCCATGGCGGCGATCGCCGCAGCCGGAGGACCGATAAACACGAGGCCCGTCTTGCTGCACGCGGCGGCGAAATGTTCGTTTTCCGACAGGAAGCCGTAGCCCGGGTGGATCGCGGCGGCACCCGCCGCGCGCGCCGCCGCGACGATCGCATCGATATCGAGGTAGCTCTCGAGCCTGGAAGCCTCGTCCGCGAGCCGCACATGCA
>JBJMWH010000169.1:0-3913 GCA_045810245.1 Burkholderiales bacterium
CTTCAAATCGACGGCACGAGTCGACCTCCTGCACGTCCCTTACAAAGGCACCGGCCAGGCAGTCATCGACCTTCTCGCCGGCCAGGTCGATCTCCTTTTTGCGCCCTCGCAGGCCGTGATCCAGCATGTGAAGGCGGGAAAGCTCAAGGCGCTCGCCACCACCGGCGCGCGGCGCACCGAAACCCTGCCCGAGCTCCCCACGGTGGCGGAATCGGGGCTTCCCGGCTATGAAGCGCTCGGCTGGTTCGGGCTGCTCGCGCCAGCGGCCACGCCCAGGCCGATCGTCGATCGGTTGAGCGCCGACGCCAACCGGGTCCTCGCCGACCCGGAAGTCCGATCCAGGATGCTCGCCCTCGGCGCCGAGCCGCGCGGCAATACGCCGGAGGAGTTCGCCCGCTTCATCCGCGAAGACCAGGCGAAGTGGGCCAAGCTCATACGGGAGGCCGGCATTACGCCGGAGTAAGCGTTGATGCGTGCGTTCGTCGCGGCGCTTCTCTTCTTGGCCACGGCGGCCCACGCGCAGTGGCGCGAGCTGACCTGGGTCGATCCGTCGCTTCGCTGGCGCACGCTCGACACGGCGCACTTCTCGATCCATTTTGGCGAGGCGCAGCGACCCCAGGCCCGCATCATCGCGGGCATGGCCGAAGCGGTCTACCCGCGAGTGACCGGAATGTTCGCCTGGCAGCCCGAACTGCGCGTGCACCTGGTGCTGCTCGATTCGGCGGACTTCGCCAACGGCTACGCCTCGCCCCTGCCGTTCAACTATTTCGCCATCTTCCTTACACCGCCGGACGAGAGCGAATTGCTGCAAAACCGCGAATGGCTCGACCTCGTGCTCACGCACGAGTTCACCCATATCGTGCAGCTCGACAAGGCGCACGGCTCACCCTACTCGTTGCGGCGGATTTTCGGCCGGCTGGCGCTGCTCTTTCCGAACGCGCTGGAGCCGACCTGGATCACCGAAGGCCTCGCGGTGTACGTCGAGTCGGACCCGAGCCGCGGCTACGGCCGGCTCGGCCAAAGCCAGTTCGAGGGCATGATGCGCGCCGAAGCCGCCCGCGGCTTTCTTTCGCTGCGCGAAGTGAACGCGGAAGGCCGCGGCTTCCCCCTCAACCGCGACTACCTTTATGGGGGCTATTTCTTCGCTTTCGTGAGCGAGCGCTACGGGGCCCAGGCGGTAAGCCGCCTGGTCGAGACCTACAGCGGCAACATCATCCCGTTCAAAGTCGAGAGCAACCCGGTACAGACCACCGGCAAGCCGATGGACGCGCTGTGGCTCGAATACCTGGACTGGCTGCGCGCGCGCTTCCCGGCAAAACCTCCGTCCTCGACCCCACAGGATGAGGCCGGCCCGGCGCTCGGCCGCGCGTGGGCGATTTCAAGCCCGGTGCTCGCGCCGGGCGGACTCCGCTGGTCGATCCAGGCCGACGGCTACACCTCGCCGAAGCTCGTCCGGCAGACGGGCGATGGCGCGCCACAGGGCATTCGCGACGTGGAGCAGGACGCGAGACTCGCCGCGGCGCCGGACGGCACGCTGGTCGTGGCGCAGGCCGACATCTGCCGCAACTACAACTATCTCTACGACCTCTACCGAGCCCGCGCGGACGGCGGCTGGGAGCGCCTCTCGCGCTGCGGACGGTTTCGCTTCGCCGCGCCGCTCGAAGATGGCCGGATCGCGGCGCTGCGGGTCGACGCCGGCACGACCGAAATTGTGATGCTCGATCGCGCTGGCGCGGTGGAGCGCTCGCTCTACCGGGCGGCGGACGGAGAAGCGCTGACCGGCCTCGCCGCAAGCGGTACCTCCGTCGTGGCGACGAGCCTGCGCGGCGGGCGCTGGTCGCTCATCGAAGTCGGCGACGGCCAGCCGCGCGTCCTCGTGTCCGACGAAGCGGTCAAGCACTCGCCGCGTTTCGGCGACTCGCAGGACGAGATCTATTTCGTCGCCGATTACGGCAAGGTATTCAACGTGTGGTCGCTGCGCCGCGGCGGGCGCAGCCTGTCGCGCTGGACCGCGGCGCCGACCGGCGTGAAAGAAATCAGCGCGCCGATCGGCGCCGAGATGCTGCTCACGACCTTCGAGCCCGACGGCGACACGCTGCGGTTGCACCGGTTGCCCGCGGCGCCCATGGAACGGCGCGACTTGCCGTCCTTGACCGAAGCGTTGCCGCCGGAGCCGAGAGCGCAACTGGATCTGCCGGACCGGCCGTACTCGCCTTGGTCCTCGCTGCGGCCGACCGCCTGGGTTCCCGTCATCGGTCTCGCCGATGGCGCAATCGAGCTCGGCATCTCGGTGTCAGGGCAGGACGCCCTGGGCCTACACCGGTACGTCTTCACGCCGCGCTACGAGTTCACCCAAAACGAGCCCCTGGTGGACTTCGAATACACCTACGACGGCCGCCACGGCCTGCTCGTGAGCCGCTATCTGACGGTCAAGGGACAGGATGACCAGAACGAAATCACCGCCTACAGCATCAAGGAAAGAGCGCAATGGGTTTCCACGTGGCGCGCGCTCTCACTCAACCGGCGATTCTATTGGGGCCTCGGCGGCGCCCTCGAGCGGGAACGCCTCCACCAGGTGGGCGTCGACTCGACGGTTCAGGATGAGCGCGTACTGGGGTTGGTGGGCGGACTCGATACCCGCCGCGAACGCTGGCTCTCCGAAGGCCCGAGCCAGGGCATGTGGTTGCAGCTTTTCGCCGAAACCTCGAACGGTCTCGGCGGCGCCTTTTCCGGCAACGTCTATCGCGCCGACTGGCGCGGCTACCTCGCGCTCGGCAAGACGGTCCTCGCATTGCGCTGGAACGAGGCCTACGGCCAGGACAAGGCCGAGCCGTTCCAGCTCGGCGGCAGCGCCTCCGACGACCAGTTCACCCTGCCGGTGCTCAACCAGCGCGAGTTCACGCTGCGCGGCTACGGCAGCGGCGAGCCGACGCTTACGGGCCACCGTGCGCGCGTCGCGACCGTCGAATGGCGAATCCCCCTTCGCGACGTCGACCGCCACCTGATGGTGCCCCCGGTCGGGCTGAATCGGATTTCGCTGAATCTCTTCGTCGACGCCGGCGCCGCGTGGGAGCCCGATAGCCGGGCCGACTATCACCGCGGCGTCGGCGCCGAGCTGATAACGGAGGTGCGCGTCGGCTACCTGGCCGGGCTGCAGGCCCGGGCAGGAATCGCGAGGGGCGTCGATGATCCCGGCAGGACCACTGGCTATCTGCGAGTGGGGCGAGCATTCTGAGCCACGGAGGCACTCAACCCGTATGGACATGTATCCGCTGAATCGCCGGACGCTTCTCAAGGTCGCAATAGGAATGGCTGCGACGGGCATGGTCCCGGGTCGCGCGTTTGCCCAAGCGTCGACCCAGAGCCGTGCTGCGAAGCCGCTTCCCCCGCACGCCGAGTTCGTGATCCGCGGCGCCACGGTGCTCACCCTGGACACGAAGCTCGGCGACTTCGAGCGCGGCGACGTGCACGTACGCAACGGCGCGATCGTGGCCGTGGCGCCGACGCTCGCCGCGCCCGGTGCCGCCGCGATCGATGGCCGCGGCATGATCTGCATGCCGGGGTTCATCGATACGCACTGGCACCTGTGGACCACGGTGTGCCGGCCGCTCATTCGCATCGACGATCCGAAGCGCGGCTACTTTCCCGTAACGAGCGCGCTCGGGCCCCACTTCACGCCCGAGGACAGCTACCGCAGCGTGAGGCTCGGCCTCGCCGAGGCGCTCAGCGCGGGCGCGACGACGGTCCACAACTGGGCGCACAACGTGCGCACCCCTGCCCACGCCAATGCGGAGCTGCGCGCCATGCGCGACTGCGGCGCGCGCGGCCGGTTCAGCTACGGGCAGGCCCAGGGCATGCCCGACGACGAACCGATGAACTACGACGACGTTGCAAGCGTGAAGCGCGAATGGCT
>JBJMWH010000170.1:0-2533 GCA_045810245.1 Burkholderiales bacterium
AAGCCGGCTTCGATGTGCACCTCGTCGAGCCGGTCGACCCGACGCTCCTGACGAGCGTCATCGCGAGCAACAACGGCGCCACGCTGCATTGAGCGCTGCCTAGGGCGCCTTGTAGAGCAGAAAGTCCGCGCTGAAGGGCTGCCGCGCTTGCGTGCCGCTGTTGCGCGCGGTGCAAGCAGCATCCGGTTCCTTGCCGGTTGCATTGAGCCGCTGCACATAGGTGAGGTCCGAGAATTCGCCTTCGCCGGCGTGGCTCGCGGCGCGATAGAGCTGAACGGGCATCTTGCCGGGCTCGTCGGGCGAGGAGCCGACGAGCTTCAGCGTCACGCGGCTGCCATCGCGATACTGGAGCGTCGGGCCGCCGGCGTAGCGGCCGACGCGCAGTCCGCTCCAGTGCAGAAGCGCTGCGTCGGGCGCGACGAGCACCCAGCCGTACGCCCCGGCCATTCCCGGCCACGGCCGGCATTCGTAATTGAGCGTGCCCACCGATTTGAGCGTCATCGCGTGGCGCTGGCCCGCCGGAACCCGCACCGCGGCCGGCAGCGGCGGCGCGGCCATGTTCTCGGGCATGCCGGCACAACCGGCCACGCCCGCGGCGAGCAACGCAGAGAAAGCGCGTTTCAGCTTGCGCTGAGCGGACGCCGGCCCACGAGATACCTGACGCCTTGCGCCCCCGCGTCTTCGACGTGCGGGCAGCCCGCTGGCATCGAGAATTCGTCGCCCGCGCGGTAGATGCGCGCCTGGCCTTGCACCGTCAGGGTGATGTCGCCTTCGAGAACGAGGGCCAGCACGTCGAAAGGATGCGAGTGCTCCGCGTTATGCCGCCCCGCCTCCAGCCCGTTCTCGCGGATCTCGGGGAAACCTTCGGCTCTCAGCCGCGCCTCGAAGCTAGTTTTGTCCATGCCTTATTTTTTCCTCTTTTTCGCCTTCGCGCGAGGTTTTTCAGCCGGCGGCGCCAGGCGCAGCATGTTCACGGCGTTGCCGAAGTAGATCTTGCGCCGATCGCCGGGCTTGAGCGCCATGCGGTCCAGCGTCTTGATGGTCTCGCGGATGAAGAGCGGCCCGCCCTCGGGGTCGAACGGGCAATCGGTGCCGAACAGCACGTGGTCCACGCCGAAGAAGTCCAGGCCGCAGCGGATGGCGCTCGGCGAGCCGTTCACCGAGGTGTCGCCGTAGAACATCCTGAAGAAATCGAGCGGGCGCTTCTTCATGCGCTTGAGGAGTCCCTCGTAATCCTCGTCGCTGGTGCGGGTGCCGAACTGGTCCATGCCGTAGCCGATCCGGTCGACGAAAAAGGGCGCCATGGCGCCGAGGTGGTGCGTGATGATCTTCAGGTTGGGCAGCTTCTCGAACATCTGCGAGAACACCATGCGCGCCATGAACGCGCTCGTCTCGTAGGGCCAGCCGAACAGCCAGTAGATCTCGTATTTCGACTTCTGCTCGGTGGGGTAGTCGGCGAACTTCGCCGTGCGCGAGGGATGGACCCAGACCGGCAGGTCGTACTTTTTCGCCATGCGCTCGAAGATCGGAAAGAACTCGGGCTCGTCGAGCGGCCGGCCGTTGACGTTGGTGAAGATCTGGATCCCTTTCGCGCCGAGCGTGCCGATGGCGCGGTCCATTTCCTCGAGCGAGGCTGCCACGTTGTTCATCGGCAGCGAGGCGACGAAGCACGGGAAGAGTTCCGGGTGCTCGCGGACGATCTCGTGCATGCCGTCGTTCGCGAGGCGCGCAAGCTCCGGGGTTTCGTTCTCGCCGCCGAGGAACTCGATCGCCGGCATCGACAGCGTCAGCACCTGCTGGTAGCCGGGCCAGCGCTTCATCATGCGGATGCGCCGGTCGAGGTTCCACAGGACCGGGATGTGCATCCAGCGCTTGAGCGCGGCGGCGAGACCCGGATTGCCCTCGGCGATGCGCTTCATACGCTCGAAGTACGCCGCGGGAAAGATGTGCGGAAAAATGTCCAGCTTTTTCTCGGCCTGGGTCATGTGGCTACCCGCGTTGTGAGAGGGGTCGGATTCTAGGTCGTTCTCCAGCCGCTGGCACAGCCCTTGCGAGCCTTGTTTCAACTGGCAGCACGCCAGGCATTTTCCAATCTTATTTTCCCGAAAGGAATATCCAATGAAGGCGAAGACCTTTATCGCGTGTGCAGTTGCTGCTGCGGCCATGCCGCTTGCGCCGGCTTGGGCCACCATGCCGAGCGGTCCGCAGGGCACCGGCTCGTATGGGGCGCCGAATGGAGCCGTCCCACTCGCGCAGACCGTACCGCCCGGGTATGTCTACACGCAACCGCTAACGGTGGTCCCGGATACGAGCGTGAACCGCGACACCCTCGCCGACCAGACGGCGATCGATCGCGAGCCTGCGCGTACCGACGGCCGGCGAGCGTCGAAGCACTGGGTTCTCCAGGGCCCGAGCTGGGCGACCAACCCGCCCGCGCCGGCGCCCTGAGCGTTCGCGCGTAGCCCTTAGGGTTCGCGCGTAGGCCCGTAAGGTTCGCGCGTAGCGCTCAGTCGAGCTTCGCGCCCGAGGCTTG
>JBJMWH010000171.1:0-11773 GCA_045810245.1 Burkholderiales bacterium
ACCGACGGACCGGTCAGCGGCGCGACCCTGAGCACCCTGACGTTCAACTTCGATGACACGTGGCGGCTTTCCGTGGGAGCGAACTACAAGCTGTCCCAGCCGTGGACGCTCAAGGTCGGTCTCGCCTATGACCAGACGCCCGTGCCTAACGCAGAAAGCCGTACGGTGCGGTTACCCGACTCGGATCGCTATTGGCTCTCACTCGGTGCGAAATACCAGGCGTCGCGGAACGGAGCGATCGACTTTGGCTACACCTATATCCAAGCCAGCGACGCCAATATCAACAACGTCCAGAACACCCCGCCCACCGCGGCCAACGGCAACATCATCGGCACATACAAGGCCAGCGTGCACGTGTTCGGACTTCAATACCAGCACACGTTCTAGCCCTTAGCCGAACAGCGCGCGCAGGGCCCCGCCCGGGTCCGGCGCGCGCATGAAGGCCTCGCCGACCAGGAAAGCATTTACGCCGCGGCTGCGCAGGCTAGCCACGTCCGCGGGCGAGGCAATTCCGCTCTCGGTGATCACGATGCGGTCTGCGGGTATGCGCTCCAAGAGCCCCAGCGTCGTTTCAATGCGCGTCTCGAAGGTCCGCAAATCGCGGTTGTTCACCCCTACGAGGGGCGTGCGCAGGGTAAGCGCCGATTCCAGCTCGGCGGTATCGTGCACCTCGACCAGCACCGCCATGCCGAGCTCCAGCGCCACGTCTTCCAGCGTCTTCATCTCCGCGGTGGAGAGGCATGCAGCGATCAGCAGAATGCAGTCGGCCCCGAGCGCGCGCGCCTCGAGCACCTGATAAGGATCGAAGACGAAGTCCTTGCGCAGCGCCGGCAGCGCGCAGGCGGCGCGCGCCGAGGCGAGATGTTCGGGCGCGCCCTGGAAGAAGTCACGGTCGGTCAGCACCGAGAGGCACGCGGCGCCGCCGCTTTCGTAGCTCTGCGCGATTTGCATTGAATCGAAATTGGGTCGAAGCAGACCGCGCGAGGGGCTCGCACGCTTGATTTCGGCAATCACCGCCGCCTTGCCTAAAGCCATTTTTTTTCTGAGTGCTGAAACGAAGTCACGCGGCGGACCCTGCTTTATCGCCTGTTGCTGCAACTGTGACGCAGAGACGGCGTTTTTCGCCGCCGCCACTTCGGCGCGCTTCACCGCCATGATGCGCTCGAGAATGTTCAAGCCCTCAGTTTCCCTTGAGCTTCCGGCTGAAGGCCACGAAGTCATCGAGCTTGCGCCTGGCGTCGCCGCTCGCGATCGCGCGGCGCGCGCGCTCGACGCCTTCCTTGTGGGTCTTCGCCAGGCCGCCCACGTAGATCGCCGCGCCGGCGTTCAGCACCACGATGTTGTGCGCCGGTCCGGGCTGATTGCCGAGCACCGCCAGCATCATCTCCTTCGACGCGTCCACCCCCTCCACCTGGATCGCGCGCCGGTCGTAAAGCTCGAGGCCGAAGTGCGAGGGATGCAGGGTGTACTCGCGGATTTCGCCGTTCACGAGCTCGCCGACGATCGTTTCGGCGGACACCGAGATCTCGTCCAGGCCGTCGAGGCCGTAGACCGCCATCACGTGCCTGGAGCCCAGGCGCTGCAGCACGCGCACCTGGATGCCGACGAGGTCCGGGTGGAACACGCCGAGCACCTGGTTCTCGGCGCCCGCCGGGTTGGTGAGCGGCCCGAGGATGTTGAAGATCGTGCGCACGCCGAGCTCCTTCCTCACCGGCGCGGCGTATTTCATCGCCGAGTGGTGCGCCGGCGCGAACATGAATCCGAGGCCGATCCGCTCGATCGCCTCCGCGGTCTGAGCGGGCGTCATGCCGATGTTCGCGCCGAGCGCCTCCAACACTTCGGCGCTGCCGGAAGACGATGACACCGAGCGTCCGATGTGCTTCGCCACTTTCGTGCCCGCGGCCGCGGCGACGAACGAGGCGCAGGTGGACACGTTGAAGGTGTGCGCGGCATCGCCGCCCGTGCCGCAGGTGTCGACCAGGTGGCTGCGGTCGCGCACCTCGACGTGCGTGGCGAGCTCGCGCATCACCTGCGCCGCGGCCGCGATCTCTCCGATGGTCTCCTTCTTCACCCGGAGCCCGATGATGAAGCCGGCGATCTGCGCCGGCGTGAGCTCGCCGCGCATGATCTGGCGCATGATGTGCAGCATCTCGTCGTGGAACACCTCGCGGTGCTCGACGGTGCGCTGGATCGCTTCGGCTACCGTGATCTGCTTCATAAGCGTCTCCCCGTTTCGTTTCCCTTTAGGAAATTCTGCAGCATTGCATGCCCGTGCTCGGTGAGCAGCGCCTCAGGGTGGAACTGCACCCCCTCGACCGCGAGGCCGCGGTGGCGCAGCCCCATGATTTCGCCGTCCTCCGAACGCGCCGTCACGGCGAGCGAGGCGGGCAGGCTCTCGCGCTCGACCACCAGCGAGTGGTAGCGCGTGGCGACGAAGTCGTTTTCGATGCTTTCGAAGACGCCCCTGCCGTCGTGGCGGATGCGCGAGGTCTTGCCGTGCATGACCCGAGCCGCGCGAACCACCTTTCCGCCGAAGGCCTGGCCGATCGCCTGGTGGCCGAGGCACACGCCGAGGAGCGGCACGCTGCCTGCGAGCGACGCGATCAGCTCGAGGGTGATGCCGGCGTCATTGGGCGTGCCGGGCCCCGGCGAGAGCACGACGTGGGAAGGCGCGAGCGCCGCGACTTCGTCGACGGTAATCTGATCGTTCCGGAACACCCGCACCTCGGCGCCGAGCTCGCCCAGGTACTGCGCCAGGTTGTAAGTAAAGGAGTCGTAGTTGTCGATCAGCGCGATCATGCCGCCTCCGCCACCTTCTCGCTCGAGGCGAGCTCGGCGGCCTTCAGCAGCGCGCGCGCCTTGTGCTGGGTCTCGAGCCACTCCGTGCGCGGTTCGGAATCGGCCACGATGCCGGCGGCTGCCTGGGCATGGAGCCGGCCGTCCTTCAGCACGGCCGTGCGGATCGCGATGGCGACGTCCATGTCGCCGTTGAAGCCGAGGTACCCGACCGCGCCGCTGTAGATGCCGCGCTTCACCGGCTCGAGCTCGTCGATGATCTGCATTGCCCTCACCTTGGGCGCGCCGGTGACCGTGCCGGCGGGAAAGCTGGCCCGCAGCACGTCGATCGCGTCCAGGCCCGGCCGGACGCGGCCTTCCACGTTCGAGACGATGTGCATGACGTGCGAGTAGCGCTCGACCACCATCTTTTCGGTCACTTTCACGCTGCCCGTCGCCGCGATGCGGCCGACGTCGTTGCGCCCGAGGTCGATCAGCATCACGTGCTCGGCGCGCTCCTTTTCGTCGGCCAGCAGCTCGGCGGCGACCGCCGCGTCCTCTTCCGGCGTGCGCCCGCGCGGCCGCGTCCCGGCGATCGGCCGCAGCGTCACCGTATCGCCGGCGAGCCGCACGAGGATCTCCGGCGACGCGCCGACCACGTGATGGTCGCCGAAGTCGAAATAGAACATGTAGGGAGAGGGGTTCAGGCCGCGCAGCGCGCGGTAGAGCTCGAGCGGCGGCGCGGCGAATTCCCGCGACGAGCGCTGCGAAATCTGCACTTGCATCACGTCGCCCGCGAAAATGTGTTCCTTGGCACGCTTCACCGCCTCGATGAAGCCTGCCTCGGTGAAAGTCCTCTCCAGCTCGGCTGGCCGGGCCTCATCCGGCAGCTCGCTCAGCACCAGCTCGCGCGGCAGCGGCGCGGTGAGGCGCGATTTCAGCTTGCGCACGCGTTCCCGCGCCACGCGCCAGGCGTCCGGCTCGCGCGGATCGGCGTAGACCACCATGTAGAGCTTGCCGAGCACGTTGTCGACCACGGCCAGCTCGTCCGAGACGAGCAGGATCATGTCCGGGGTACCGAGCGGGTCTACCTTGGGCTTATCAAGAGCAGTCGGTTCAATATGGCGCACGGTTTCGTAGCCGAAATATCCGACCAGCCCGCCGCCGAAGCGCAAGGCCTCGGGCACCGGTGCTGCCTTTTGGCGCTGAAGCCATTCGCGTAGATAGGCGTAGGGATCGGCGTCGTCCAGGCGCTCGACGCACACGTCGGCGCCGCGGGAGTCGCGCACGATACGCCGCACCGTAGAGCCGTGCGCCGTGGCGGTTGCCACTATCCGCTCGCTGCACGCGAGGCCGATGAACGAATAGCGCCCGAAGCGCTCGCCACCCACCACCGACTCGAGAAGGTACGAGTAGGGCCCGTTCGCGAGCTGCGCGTACAGGGCCAGCGGGGTGTACAGATCGGCGCGCGCCTCGGCGAACACTGGAATGCGGGTGTAGCCCTGCGAGGCGAGCTTTTGAAATTCGAGCTCCGTCATGAAACGCTCTCCAACTTTTGCACCAGAGGGAAACTGCCTGCGGCCTTGGTGGAGCGCGGCCCCGAGCCGCGCGGGGACGCGATTGGGTTAGCGGCGCCAGCGGCGCCAGCTACGCCAGGAGAGCTTCTCGAATTGTGCAGGGAAGGGCTGCACGGCGCGCCGACTATACCACGGCGAGCCGCGCGCGCATCTCGCGGATCGTCGCCGCGTAGTCCTTGGCGCCGAAGATGGCCGAACCGGCGACGAAGGTGTCGGCGCCCGCAGCGGCGACTTCGCCGATGTTCTCGACCTTGATTCCGCCGTCGATCTCGAGCCAGATGTCGCGTCCGGTCGCGGCGATGCGCCGGCGCGCCTCGGCGATCTTCGGCAGCACCGAGGGGATGAACTGCTGGCCGCCGAATCCGGGGTTCACGGACATGAGGAGCACCAGATCGAGCTTCTCCAGCGCATGGTCGAGCCACACGAGCGGGGTCGCGGGATTGAACACCAGTCCCGCCTTGCAGCCATGCTCGCGGATGAGCGAGAGCGTGCGGTCGACGTGCTCGGAAGCCTCCGGATGGAAGCTGATGATGTTGGCGCCGGCCTTGGCGAAGTCCTGCACCAGGCGGTCGACCGGCCGAACCATCAGGTGGACATCGAGCGGGACGCTCACGTGGGGCCTGATCGCCGCGCACACCAGCGGTCCGACGGTGAGGTTCGGGACGTAGTGGTTGTCCATCACGTCGAAGTGGATCACGTCCGCGCCCGCCTTCACCACGGCGCGCACTTCCTCGCCCAAGCGCGCGAAGTCCGCGGACAGAATGCTCGGGGCGATCCGAAAGGCCATGCGGCGGGAATTCTAGCCCGCCTGCCGTCATAATCGAGTCCATGACGGAAAAACCGGTCTATGCCATCGATGTGACGGCAGCTACGGAATACCTCGCCGAGCAGTCGGACGAAGCGGCCGGCCGATACGTCTTCGCCTACACCATCACCCTGCGCAACGCCGGCAGCGTCGCGGCGCAGCTCATCAGCCGGCACTGGATCATCACCGATGCGCAAGGCCTGGTGCAGGAGGTGCGCGGGCTCGGCGTGGTGGGCGCGCAGCCGCTGCTCGAGCCGGGCCAGACATTCGGTTACACCAGCGGCGCGGCGATCGCGACCGCGGTCGGCACGATGAAAGGCGCCTACCAGATGGTCGCCGCCGACGGCACGCGCTTCGAGGCGCCGATTCCCGAATTCACGCTTTCAGTGCCGCGCGTGCTTCACTGATCCTCGTCCTTGCTCTTCCTCGGCCAGGTGAACCACACGATGAAGACGGCAAGACCGAGGGCGAGCAGGACTTCGAGGTACACAACCCACATGCGGAGCGCCTTTCTAGCGCTGATTGTACTGACCGCAGGGTGCGCGCCGCTCGCGCCCTGCCCGAAGTGTCCGCCGTCGAAGCCAGCGCCCGAGACCGCGCAATACCTGGAATTCACGTTCGACGGCCTTCCGGGCTGGCCGAGCGCCGGCCTGGAACGGAGCCTGCGCGCGTTTCTCGCCGGCTGTCCGCGAAGCGGCGTCTTTTTCCAGGCGTGCGCTCGCGCGGCGGCGGTGCCCCCCGACGACGCCGGCGCGGCGCGCGTCTTCTACGAGACCAGTTTCGTGCCCTACGCGCTGGTCTCTTCCGACGGTCCGGACAGCGGCCTCATCACCGGCTACTACGAGCCGATCATCGACGGCAGCCGCACGCAGAGCGGCGAGAACCGCTATCCGATCTTCGCGATCCCCGACGACCTGATCGTGGTCGATCTCGCCGCCGCCAACCCCGATGTGCGCAACCTGCGGCTACGCGGGCGCCTGGAGGGCCGACGCCTGATTCCGTATGCCTCGCGCGGCGAAATCGACGCGCGCGGCGTGCCCGCGCAAGTGATCGCGTGGACCAGCGATCCGGTGGAGCTTTTCTTTCTGCACATCCAGGGCTCGGGCCAGGTCAGGCTCGAGAGCGGCGAGCGCATCCGCATCGGTTTCGCCGACCAGAACGGGCATCCCTACAGGTCGCTCGGCCGCTATCTCGCCGACCGCGGCGAGCTGCCGCTCGACCAGACCTCCATGCAGGGCATCAAGGCCTGGGCGGCGGCCAATCCCGCCAAGCTGAAAGAAGCGCTCAACGCCAACCCGAGCTATGTGTTTTTCCGCGAGTTGCCGCCGGCGGCGGAAGGCCCCCCGGGCGCCCTCGGCGTGCCGCTCACCACGGAATACAGCCTCGCAGTGGATAGGCGCTTCGTCCCGCTCGGGGCGCCGGTCTATCTCGCGACCACGCACCCGATCACGGAACAGAAGCTCGAGCGCATGATGGCGGCCCAGGATACCGGCGGTGCAATCCGGGGCGCGGTGCGCGCGGATTTCTTCTTCGGCACGGGCGCCGAGGCCGGCGCCGCGGCGGGCCGGATGCGCACGCAGGGCAAGATGTGGCTGATGTGGCCGCGCGGCGAGCCGCCGCCGCGCCCCGACTAGCGGCGCTGGTCGAGCAGTTCCTTGAGGTCGTCCGCCGAGAGGCCGCCGCTCACGCGCTCGCCGTTGGCGAGGATCAGGGTGGGCGTGCTGTTGACGGCGAGGCTACGCCCGAGCTTGAGGACCTTGTCGACCGGGTCGCCGCAGCTCTTGGACGCGTTCGGCACCTTGGGCTTCGGCGCCGCCGCCAACTCGAGCCATGCCTTGGAGCGGTCGGCCGAGCACCACACCATGCGCGAGTGATCCGTATTCTCGGGACGGATCACCGGGTACATGAACACGTAGATCGTCACGTTGTCCAGCTGCGCCAGCGAGCGCTCGAACTGCCGGCACGCCGGGCAATACGGGTCGGAGAACATCGCCAGCACCCGCTTGCCGTCGCCGCGCTGGATCTTGACCGCGAGATCGAGCGGGAGCGACTCGAACTTGATCGCGTTCAGCTTGCGCAGCCGCTCCTCGGTGAGATCGCGCTCGGCGCGGAGGTCGTAGATCTTGCCCTGGATGACGTAGTTGCCCGTGGCGTCGACGTAGATCACCTGGACGCCTTGCGGCGAGCGGTAGCGCACCTCGTAGAGTCCAGGCACCGGCCCGGGCTCGATGCCGTCGATCTGCACGCCGAGCTTCGGCTCGAGCGTACGCCGCAGCTCCGCGTCGTCGGCCAGCGCGGCCGGGGCCAGGACAACAACCGCGGCAATCAGCGAGAGGAGTCGGTTCAGCATTGGTTCAGTTCATGGCCTGGCGGATGAGAAGGTTCTTTACGACCTCGAGCCGGTCGATGAGGTTCAATCCCGGGTTCCGAACCCGGGCGGCAAAGCCGGCCTGCGCACCGAAGAATCGCTGCAATCCGTCGACCATGGCATCCATGGCGAGTATAGGCTCTGCGCGCGCCCGCTCATAGCGGCGCAGCAGCCGCCAGTCGCCGGCGTCGCGCACCGGCTCGCGCGCGGCCAGTATCCGTGACAGAGTGCGCACGTCCTGCAGCCCGAGATTGAGCCCCTGTCCGGCAAGCGGATGAATCACGTGCGCGGCGTCGCCGGCGAGGGCCACGCGAGGTGCGACCATTCGCCGCGCAGAAAGGCGGCGCAGAGGATAGCTCCTGGTTGGTGTCACCAGCTTGAAGCCGCCCAGGACGCGATGGGTGGCGCTTTCCAGTTCCAGGCACAGCGCATCGGGCTCGAGCGCTGCGATCCGTCGGGCTTCATCCTCAGGCAACGACCAAACCATCGAGACGTGCTCGTCCGGAAGGGGCAGGAGGGCGAGGATCGGCCCGCCCTGGAACCATTGATACGCGACATTGCCGTGCGCACGCTCGCACGCGAAGTTGGCCACCACCGCGGCTTGCCCGTACGTCTTGGAGGTTACTTTTATTTCTGCAAACTCTCGTATTCGCGACTCGGCGCCGTCCGCCGCGACCACGAGGCGGCCCGAAAGCTCGCGCGCGCCGTCGAGCGTCACTCGCACGCGCTGCTCCTCGACGGCGAGTGCTTCGCAGCGGCCGACGACCGGTTCGAGGCCTCGCCAGAGCGCGTCCTGCAGCTCGCGGTCCTCCACGATGTAGGCGAGCGCCGCCACGCCGGCGCGATAGGCGTCGAACTCGATGCGCGAATCGCCGTCGCCGTACACCCGCATCGCGTGCACCGGAGTAAGGCTCTCCAGCGCGAGCCCGAGAAAAGCCACGTTGGCGGGGCTGAGCGCGTACACGCGGGCGTCGAAGCGCTCCTTGCGCGGCGACGCGACGCGGCGCTCGTGTGCCACGAGCGCGACCGAAAGGCCGTGCGCAGCGCGGGCCAGGCTTGCGCCGACCGGCCCGCCGCCGACGATGATCAGGTCGTGGTCCACGAGGTTATAATGGCGCCCATCCCGCTTCGGACGTGGCGAATTAGCTCAGCTGGTTAGAGCAGCGGAATCATAATCCGTGTGTCCGGGGTTCGAGTCCCTGATTCGCCACCACCACCCTTATTCCGATCCGGGGCCGGCGCGTTCCTCGGCCAGCAGGGCGAAGCGCACCAGCTCTCCGATGTTGCGCACCTCCAGCTTCTCCATGATGCGGGTCTTGTGGACCTCCACGGTCCTCGGGCTGATGCCCAGGGCCGCGCCAATCTCTTTCGCATGCAATCCCTTCGCCGCGTGGTCGAGAATTTCCCGCTCGCGGGAAGTGAGCCGAGCCAGCTTGCGCTCGAATTCTCGCCGCCGATCCGCGTCGTCGGCCCGGCGGCGCTCGAGCGCAAAAGCTGCCTCGATCGCGGTCGTCAATTGCGATTCCTCGAACGGCTTCTCGATGAAGTCGACCGCCTGGGCCTGGAAGGCGGCCCGCGCGGCGGGCACATCACCGTGGGCGGTAATCACGACGAACGGCAGGTCGCTGCCGCGATTGCGGATCCGCGCCTGCAGCTCGAGGCCACTCAGCCCGGGCAGGCGCAGGTCGGCCACGACGCAGCCGGTCCACTGCGCCTCGAATGCGACGAGGAAGCTTTCCGCATCGGCGAACAGCCGAGTCGCGTAGCCCCCAAGGCCCAGCATCAGCGAGAGCGAGTCGCGAATCGACGCGTCATCGTCGACGACATAGACCACCATCGCGGACGGCCTAGTGATGGACATGCGCCTCGATGGGAAGCAACAGCTGGAATTCGCCATGCGCCCCGGGCCGGCTCTCCAGGGAGCCGCCGTGTGCCTGGACGATGGCGCGGCTCACGGCCAGCCCGAGCCCCATGCCGGTCGGCTTGCCAGAGACGAATGGCTCGAACAGCTTTTCGCGCTGCTCCGGCGCAATGCCCGCACCGCTGTCAGCCACGACGATGCGCACGTGTTTTGCGTCGTGACGCTCCGCGTGGAGCGCGATCTTCGGATCGGGATGGGGGTGCGCCGCGATCGCCTCCACGGCGTTGACCATCAGATTGCGCATCACGAGCTCGATCTGCAGCTTGTCGATGAAGAGATTCGGCAAACCCGGCTCGCTGGTGGCGGTAAAGGTGATGTCCAGGCCATTGCCTGCGCTGGCGCCGACCAACCGCGCGGATTCGAACAACGTGCCGACGGGAACCCGCTCCAGGCGCGTGGTGCCGTCGCGGAAGAAATTCCTGAGGCGGCGTACGACCTCGGATGCGCGTTGAGCTTCGGCCACCATTTTTTCGATCACCACGGACAACTCGGCGACGCTACCGGCCTGGATCAGGAGCTGCCCCGAACGACCATAGTTCGTCAGCGCAGTGAGCGGCTGGTTCACCTCATGCGCTATTGCTCCCGCCATTTCTCCGGCAGCGGCAAGCCGCAGCGACTGCTTCAGGCCTTCGTGCGCCCGTTGACGTTCGTCCACCATGACCCCGAGGTAAAGCGCCGTAAGCGTGAGCGCGGCGACGAGCGCTTGCAACTCGATGATAGGGAGCGCCTCCAGCGAGTGGCGGTGCACGCCCAGAACGACTCCGAGCTGGACCAGCCCGACGGCAAGGATGGCTCCGGTGAGCCCGTTACGCAGCGCCACCCAGATGAGCGGCAGAAACAAGAGATACACGTGGTGTGAGGGATCTCCGCCCAGCCCCCTGAAGATCAGCCAGATCGCGGCGGCGACCAGCGCCATCTGGGCGTAGGTCTCCCCACGGCGCGCAAGCGCGCGAAAACCCGTCCTTTGCTGAGCGTCCGCAACGACGAGCAGCAGGGGCGCGGTCACCAATATTCCCACGGCATCTCCCACCCAGAACCGTAGCCAGCCGGGCACGAGGGAAGCCTCCTGCAGTTGCCCGAAGGCGTAAAGCGCTCCGACGAAACCCGCGGCGATGATGCCGCTCATCGGGACGACGATCGCGACGAACAGAGTCAACTGGCGCAGCGCGCTCAGGTTCGGCTCCGGACGCAGCGAGCGCCGCAAGGCCCAGGCTATGCCCGCATATCCCGCCGTGAGAATGAATCCTGTGAGCGCGGCCACCCCATAGCCCCCCGGAACGCCCCGCACCAGCGCGTCAGCAAGAACGATGGTCGCCAGGACGGCCGGGGCATGGACGAGCCCACCGAGCAGCATCCAGACGATCGCAAGGGCGGGCTGCGGATTCCACGGCGTGATGTTAAAGGGTCCGAGCGGATGGATGTAGCTCACCCAGTCGAGGACCACGTAGCACGGCGCGAACACCGCCGCGTCGCGCAGATAGTGAAGAGCCTTCATTCGGACACCGGATAGTGCGAAAGCTTGCGCTGCCGGGCAAGTACGTGCAATTGCGTACGCGTTCTTGCGAATTTCGCCCGCGGCACTCGGCGCGTAGCTTCGGTCCCATGCTCGGCACACTCGAATTCACCGGCGCGATGCTGTTCGCGCTCGCCGTCCTCCACACGTTCTCGACCCGCTACTTTGAGCACCTGGCCCATACCCGCACCGCGCACGCGGGGGTGTGGCACCTGCTCGGCGAAGTGGAAACCGTATTCGGCCTCTGGGCGTTCATCCTCGTCCTGTTCATGACGTTCGCCTACGGCTGGGGGAGGTCGACGCAGTATCTGGACAGCCTGCGCTTCACCGAGCCGATGTTCGTCTTCGTGATCATGGTGATCGCCGCGAGCCGCCCCGTGATGCAGCTCGCATCGGACAGCGTTCGCTGGAGCGCCCGCCTGCTGCCCGTGCAGGCGCCGGTGGCCGGCTACTTCCTCAGCCTCTCGGCGGTCCCGCTCCTGGGCTCGCTCATCACGGAGCCCGCGGCGATGACGCTCGCCGCATTGATGCTGCGCGATCGCATCTTCGCCACCGGGGCCTCGAGCCGCCTCAAGTACGCGACGCTGGGAGTGCTGTTCGTGAACATCTCGGTGGGCGGCACGCTCACGCACTTCGCCGCGCCGCCGGTATTGATGGTCGCGGCGAAGTGGGGCTGGACCACGCCCTTCATGTTTTCGACGTTCGGTGCCAAGGCGGCGCTCGCGGTGCTGGTGAATGCACTGGTGGTCACGTACCTCTTCCGGCGCGAGCTCGCCGCCCGCGCCGAGCCGCAGAGTGGGCCCGCCACGGCACG
>JBJMWH010000172.1:0-3952 GCA_045810245.1 Burkholderiales bacterium
CCTACGACCCGCGCTTCTACCAGTCGACGCACAACACCGGCGGCACGATCATGGGCGCCGATCCCGCGACGAGCGTCGTATCGCCGCACCTGCAGTGCTGGGAGGCGCAGAACCTGTTCATCAGCGGCGCGAGCGTCTTCCCGCAGAACTCGGGCTATAACCCCACCGGCCCGGTCGGCGCGCTGGGGCTGAGGCTTGCGGACGATCTGGTGAAGTACGTGGAGCAGCCCAGAGGAATGGTATGAGGCTTTTGCTTGCGATTCTCATCGCAGCGCCGGCCGCAAATTGTCTTGGTCAGACAGCGCAAGCCTTCGATCGCTGCGTTGCCTGCCACGCCAAGGAAGGTACGGGCGACCTCGGCCCGAACCTGCACGGCGTCGTCGGGCGCAAGGCCGGATCGCTCGAAGACTTCCGCTACAGCCGTGCCATGGCACGAAGCGGCATCGTGTGGAACGAGAAGACGCTCGACGCCTTCCTCAAGGCGCCCGATCAGCTCGTCCCGGGCACCCGCATGCCCTTCGAAGGCATCGTCAGCGACACCGAGCGCGCGGCGGTGATCCAGTATCTGAGGACGCTGAAGTAGGGGATCACGCTCGGCGCGCCGCGGCCTCAGCCGCCAGCGCGCTGGAATCCGAGCAGGAAGCGATCGAGGAACGCCTTCGCTTCTGTGCCGGAAGGCGCGTCGATGACGAGCTCGACGCCGAGCACCGGCAGTGCGAGCAGGGCGATGCGCCGCTGCGGCATTTCGCGCAGCTTGATTCGCCACGAAGGCGCGCCATCGCCGTGGATTTCGTCGCCCTCGAAGCAGAACGGCGCCTGACCGACGGCCGCCGGCAGGAGCCGAAGGAAGTCGGCACGCGTGATGCTCATCTCGCAATGGAACTTCAACCGCCCGCGATCGGCGGCCAGATCGCGAGCACGTCGCCGTCGCGCAGCGCGCGCGACTTGCGCTCTTCAGGCGGCACGAAAAAGCCGTTCACCAGGACCAGGCGCGTGAGCGCGGGCGGCAGGTTGTACGGGGCGATGGCGCCGGTCACGGTCGCCCCCTCGGGCACGTCGAGCTCGACGGCGTTCGCCGCGCGCGCCGCGGGCGGCAGGTGGTCGGCGAGCGTGGCGTAGAGCTTGAGCGTAATGCGCATCAGGCTCAGGAGGCCGCCTGCGCCCGGGCGAGATAGGCGTCCATGAGCCTCGAAGGATCGGCGGCAAGCTTCGCCTTCCATTCGCCGAGGCGGATCCGCCCCTGGATCAGGCCGCGGATCACGCCGACGTGATCGGTGTGGCCGAGGCTCGTCGCGCCGATGAGGCGATCGTCCTGGAACTCCAGACGCAGGTAGCGGAAGCGCCCGGCATCGCGCAGCTCTGCCGACGAGCCACCCTGTGCCGGCGCAAGGCCGCCCCATTGGCCGAAGGACGTGGAAACGAGTCCGAGCGTGTCGAGCACGTTCATCGCGAGCGCGCCGGGCGACACCGCGTGCCGCCCGGCCATGTTCAGCGCCGCGATGCGTCCCTGCTCGACCGCCGTTGGCTGGATTGCGTACGCGATCCTGTTTCCGGTGTCGAATTCCGGCGCTCGTGCGACGTCGCCGGCGGCGTAGACGCCCGCGACCGTGGTCTGCATGCGGCTGTCGACGAGCACGCCCTGCTCGCACGCCACGCCGCTGCCTTCGAGGAACGCGCTGTTCGGCGTGACGCCGGTCGCCGAGATCACGAGGTCGGCGCCGAGCAATTGCCCATCGGACAGGCTGACCTGCAGCGGGCCGGCGGCGCTGCGAATTTCCTTCACTCGCGCGCCGGTGACGACGCGGATGCCGCGGCGCTCGCACCAGACGCGAATCAGTTCGCTCGCGCCCTGCGGCATCATGCGCGGCACCATCCGCTCGCCCATTTCCACGACGACGAGATCGACGCCGCGCTCGGCGAGCGCTTCCATGATGATGCAGCCGATGAACCCGGCGCCCATCTGGACGACACGGCTGCCCTTTTTCGCGCGCTTCGCAATCGCGCGCGCGTCTGCGAGCGTCCAGCAAGGATGCACGCCGGGAAGGTCGAGCCCGGGGATCGGCGGTCGGTTCGGGCGCGAGCCGGTCGCCACCAGAACCCGATCGAAAGGAAGAATCTCGCCGGACTTGAGCTTCACCGCTCGCGCCGTGGCATCGAGCGAAGCAGCGCGGCCCTCCTTGAGCGCGATGCGCAGGCGCCCGAAATGGGCGGGATCCTTGCGCAGCCACATTCCCTTCTCGTCGATGCTGCCCATGAGAAGGTACGGGATCGCCATGCGCGAATAGGGCGGGCCGGGCTCGTCGCCGACCAGCGTGATCGCATCGCCGGGAGCGGCCTTGCGCAGCGTCTCGGCGGCAACGACCCCGGCGGGGCCGTTGCCGAGGATGACGTGTTTCACCGCCTCTGGCCGAGCGGCGCCGTTCCGAGCCGCTTGCGCGTCTCGGCGCTGGGCACGCCTTCGGCGTTCCAGCCGCGCAACTGGTAGTACTCCGGCAGCATCTTGTCGAGGCCGTTGACCAGCCCCTTGGCAGGACCTGTCTTCGCCGGCTCTTTCTTCAGGCGCGGCGGCAGGTCATCGTCCTTCTTCGTCAATCCGGCAGCGAGGTTGAATTCCTTTTCCAGGTTCCAGATGCGCTCGCCCACCACGTTCAGGTTGTCGAGCGACCAGTCGCCGTCGCACGCGGCCTGCAACTGCGGCGCGACATCCTGCAGCGTCCAGGCGAACGAAGTGAATAGGCACAGCCCCGAAGAGTCGAACACCGCAGTGGCGTCCTGGAACGCCTTCACCAGCCCGGCCTTGCCTTCGGTCACGTGCGGGTCGGTCTTCACCGGGATGCCGAGCACCTCGCTCGCCACCGTGTAGCCGCGCAGGTGGCACGCGCCCCGGTTCGAGGTCGCATAGGCGAGGCCCATTCCCTGGATGCCGCGCGCGTCGTAGGCCGGGAACTCCTGGCCCTTCACCGTCATGGAAAGCTCCGGATGGCCGTACTTCGCCGTGAGGCGCTTCGAGCCTTGCGCGAGCTCCTTGCCGAAGCCTTCACCGCGTCCCACGCGGTCGGCGAAGAACGCCAGCGCCTTCGCCGAGCCGAACGGCGCTTCGATGCCGAGCTGCTCCTTCTTGAGCACGCCCATTTCATAGAGCTCCATCACCGCGCCGACCGTGGCGCCGAACGAAATGGGGTCCCAGCCGTCCTCGTTGGCCCGGAAGTTCGCGTACGTCAGCGCTTCGAGGTCGTTGACGCCGTTCGCGGCGCCGAGCGCCCACGCTGCTTCGTACTCGAGCCCTCCGGAGGCGCCCCAGTAGGCGGGCTTGTTGATCACGGTGAAATGCGTCTCGTCGATCCTCGAGATTCGCCCGCAGGCGATGGTGCAGCCGAAGCACGCCTGGTTGGTGACGAGGTTCGGCTTGCCGTCGGTCTTGCGCGCAGCGTGCATCGCCTCTGCGGAGATGTCCTTCGCGCCGTCGAACTGCACGTCGCGATGATTGCGCGTCGGCAGCGCGCCGATCTCGTTGATCACGTTCATCAGCACCTGGGTACCGAACTTCGGCAGGCCCTGGCCGGTTACGGCATTGTCGGCGAGCACCTTCTTCGCCGCGGCCGTCGCCTTCATGAACGCCGCCGGGTCCCTGACGTTGCCGACCCCGCGCGTGCCGCGCACCGCGATGGCCTTGAGGTTTTTCGAACCCATCACCGCGCCCACCCCCGAGCGGCCGGCGGCGCGGTGCAGGTCGTTGACCACCGCTGCGTAGAGACACAGCGTCTCGCCGGCGGGCCCGATGCTGGAGATGCGCATCAGCGGGTCCTGGAAGCGAAGCTTCAGCTGCGCCTCCGTGTCCCACACCGTCTTGCCCCAGAGCTCGGAGGCATCCAGAAGCTCGGCCGTTTCGTTCTCGATGTGCAGGAACACCGGCTCGGGACTCTTGCCCTCGAGGATGATCATGTCCCATCCG
>JBJMWH010000173.1:0-3875 GCA_045810245.1 Burkholderiales bacterium
AGCTCGCGGGAATCTTCTTCCTCGGAGCGCTGCAGGGCGCGATGGGATGGATCATGGTCCAGTCCGGCCTGGTCGACGATCCGAAGGTCGACCCCGGGCGCCTATCCGCGCACCTGGGCATCGCGCTAGCGATCTTTGCCGCGGAGCTGTGGCTCGCGCTGGAGCTCCTCGCTCCAAGGAAGACCCGGGTTGAACGGCTGCCGCGCGCGCTTCCGCTTGTCGTCTTCGGCATGGCGCTGTCAGGCGGCATGGTCGCCGGCCTGCGCGCGGGCTACGCCTACAACAGCTTCCCGCTCATGAACGGCCATCTCGTGCCGCCCGAGGTCCTGATGCTCGAGCCGTGGTGGCGGAATTTCCTCTACAACATGGCGGCGGTGCAGCTCGTGCACCGCGCCTTCTTCTGGCTGCTTGCCGTACTGGTGCCGATCGTATGGTGGCGCGCACGCGACACGGCGGCCGGAAATGCCTTGCTTGCCGCGTTCATCCTGCAGGCTGCGCTCGGAATCACCACGCTGCTGCTGGGCGTGCCGGTGAGTTTCGGCGCCGCGCACCAGGCGGGCGCGGTCGTACTGCTCGCGGCCGCTCTGTGGGCAGCGCATTCGGCGCGGCCGCGTGCGCGCTTCCGTGCCGTCCATGTCGCCGCGTGAGCGGCGCCTGGAGCTTGCAGCGGCGTCGGCGCTCGGCCTCATGCTGACCGTGGTGGTCGCAGCCGCGGGCATCCGCCTCGAGATCGGCTTTCCCGGCCTGCGGGTCCTGCACCGTGTCGTCGCCTCGCTGGAAGTTCTCGCCGTGCTCTGGCTCGCCTGGATGGCCTGGCGCACACGCGCGGAGCGCCCCGGAGTGTTTGGCGCGGCATTGCTCGCCATCGGCCTCACCGCCTTCCTGGCGCTCGTCGGCATTGCGGCCGGCCAGAAACCACAGCCAGCGGGCGCCGCCGCCAACCTTCTTGGCGGGCTCGCGCTCGCTACGCTGTTCGCATGGATTCTCGGGAAAGCGGGGGAAAAATGGGGTCAGACCCCTTCCTCTAGAAGGTCGCCGGAGTGCTCAAGAAAGGGGTCTGACCCCATTTTCCTGCTGATTGGGGCGCTGATGGCGATTCAGCTGGCCCTCGGCGCGCGCCTGACGATCGCCGAGCGCTTCAGCCCGGCCTTGCCCGTCCATGCGCTTCTCGCCATGGTCCTCGCCGCGCTTCTTGCCTGGTTCGCATTGACGCACATGCGCGGCGCGGCGGGCAAAGCGCTGTTTGCCCTCGCACTCGCTGCGCCGATCGCGGGCTTCACCGCGCTCCATTACGAGTGGTCGGCCTGCGCAGCGCTGGTTCACGCCGCCGCCGCGGCGCTGCTGCTTGTATCGACCGCCTATGCCTTGGGCCGCGTCGCTTGACTCACATCAAGGGACTGCGCGCGCAGGCCTGCAATCTTGCCGGCCATGAATGAACTCCACGTTTCGCTGAGCACCCAGCACGGGCAGATCGAGCGACAGCTCGACGCAGTCGCCGCCGCCGGGCGCGCCGGCCGCTGGCCCCTGTATCGCCTGTACCTCGCGGGACTGCGCGAAGGCCTGCTCCAGCATTTGCTGTTCGAGGAGGAAGCGCTGTTCCCGGCTTTGGAGAAGAACGCGGCGGCCGCGGTCAGGGCGCTGCGCGAAGACCATGCGCAGCTTCGCCGGCACCTCGAGACGCTCGGCGCCGCGGCGCCGGAGCAGGACCCTGCGGGCTGCATCGCCGAGCTCGGCGAGCTGGCCGCGCTCCTGCGCGCGCACCACGCCGCGGAGATGGCGCTCGATCCCCAGTACCCTTTGCGGCCCGGTCCCCGGCTGGTGCTGAACGAGCCGCCGGCGATGGATCTGCGCGGCCTGCTGCCACCGGAGCCCATCGTGCGCATCTTCCAAGCGCTCGAGCGCAGCCCCGGCGTGCCGCTGCGCGTCATCCTGCCGCACGAGCCGGCGCCGCTCTATGCACTGCTGCGCGAGCGCGGCTTTTCGTGCAGCGGCGCGCCGCGAGCCGACGGCGACTTCGAAATCCTGATCGAGTCCGCTTGATTTTGAAGTTGGGCTGAGCCTTGATCGTCTGCGCCATGCTCAGCTCGGCGGGCGGGCGTGCCAGCGCATTCCGCGGGGCGGGCGGCGCCCTCCGTGGCGCGTACCACCCGCGCGACGTTGATTTCGGCCGTGGCGCGGGCGAGACGAATTCCGCCGCCGCGGCCGCGGGTATTCTTCAGCAGCCCCTCTTTCCCCAGCAGGTGAACGACCTTCACCAGGTGGTTCTCGGAAATTCCGTAGGCCGCCGGACTTGATCTGAATCAGATCCACGCCGCGGCGCGCGGCGGACAATCGCGACCATGGCGGTCGTCACGCCGGCCGAGCCGGTCAGGGCGAAGGCACGCGGTTTCGCGCTGCTCGGGCTGGGATTCCGGCCGTTCTATCTCCTCGCCGGGCTGTATGCGGCGCTCGCGGTTCCGCTGTGGAGCCTGCAGTACGCGGGCTGGCTAGGGCGCGCGAACCCGCTGTGGCATGCGCACGAGATGCTGTTCGGCTACGCCTTCGCGGTGATCGCAGGGTTTCTCCTCACCGCGGTGCGGGCGTGGACCTCGCGCCCCACGCCTTCCGGGGGTGCGCTCGCGGGCATCGCGGCCCTGTGGATCGCCGCGAGAATCCTCGGCTTTTTCTCGCTGCTTGCTTCGTCGCTCGTCGATCTCGTCTTTGCCGCCGCGCTCGCCTGGGGCATCGGCCAACCGATCCTCGCGAGCCGCAACCGCAACTGGTACTTCGTCGTGTTCGTGCTCGCGCTCGGGGCTGCGAGCGTCGCCTTCCAGGCGTATCCGCGCGTCGCGCTCGCCGTCGGGCTCGACGTGGTGCTCCTGGTCATCTCGATTATGGGCGGACGGGTCATTCCGGCGTTCACCAACAGCGCGGTCGCGGGGGCCGGCGCGCGCCGCAACCGCTTCGTGGAGTATGGCGCGCTCGGCTCGGTTCTCGCGCTCATCGTGCTCGACGCGCTGCAGCTCCCGGCGTGGCCGCTGGCGCTGGCCGCCGCGGCGTTGCACGCTGCGCGCGTCACGCTGTGGGCGCCGCTTGCCACGCGCGGGCACCCGATCCTGTGGATCCTCCACCTGTCGTACGCGTGGGTGGTGGTGCACCTCCTGATGCGCTGCCTGGCCGGCCTCGATCTCGTGCCGGCGGCGCTCGGCACGCATGCGCTCACCGTCGGCGTCATCGGCGGCCTGACGCTCGGGATGATGACGCGTACTTCGCGCGGCCACACGGCGCGGTCTCTCAAGGTTGGATCCTGGGAAGTGGCCTGCTACGTGCTGGTGCACGCTGCAGCGGTCGTCCGCGTCGTTCTTCCGCTGGTCGCGCCTGGTGCATACGCCGCCTGGATCGCGCTCTCGGCGGCGCTGTGGTGCGCGGCGTTCGCCATCTTTACGGCCGTGTACTACCCGATCCTCTCCCGACCGCGGCTCGACGGGCAGCCGGGCTGAGTCCCCCGCCGCGCGTTGCTTGACTTGCGTCAAGCCCTGCCGAGCGGGGACTGCTACAGTGAATTCGAGTCTGCAGCGGGCCGCCGAAAAGGGGCAGCAGTAGCGGGATTCCCGGCCACCTGTCGGGATACCGGACCGCCCGCAGGCTCCGCAGCGGCTACCGCCGCGCTAGGAGTAAGCGCCCTTCAGGCGCTGCCCGAGACTTCGGGCACCCAGGCCCCGCCTCAGGCGGGGCCTTTCATTTCGGCATAATCAAGATCCCATGTTCAAGCGGATCGACCATATCGAGCTCGTCACCGCGGAGCCCGAGCGCGCTATCGATTTCTATACCGGCGTGCTCGGATTCAGGGTTCGCTCGCGCGACACGGTTCCGGGTGGACTGCAGCTCGTCTACCT
>JBJMWH010000174.1:0-4335 GCA_045810245.1 Burkholderiales bacterium
GTACCGGGGGTGGTGCGGGCGCAGCGGCTGCTCGCGCGGCACGCGGCGATCCAGGCGCGGGAGGCGAAGAAGTCGATCGCTTGCTAAGCGGCCTTGCGCTCGAGCGGCGGCGGAAGGAGCTTCAGGCAGCGCCCGATCCACAGCGCAGTGAGCTTTTCCTGCACGCCGTTCTGCGCGAGGCGCTGGGCGAGCGCGCCGAAGTCGACCTGGTCGAGCGGCTGGTCCTGGTTGAAGCACGAGAAGACGTAGCTCGTGCTGCCGGTCGCGGGGTCGACGTGCGGCTGCAGGCACTGGGCGCAGATCTCTTTCATCATGCACTGCATCGGCGAATTGATGGAGCCGATGGCCACGTGACCCCGCTTCAAATGCTTTTGCAGGACCCCGTGGCGCGCCAGCGCCACCGCGGCCATCATCTTGTCGGAGCCGATGGCGATGATTCGATCCGCATTTGAAAATAGAATTTCTTGCTTCCCGAGGGTCCCGGAGGCATAGGCGTGCATGGCCTCCACGATGTTGCCGACGAAGGCGCGGTCCTGCGGCCGGCGCGGCGTGAATCCGGGCGCCTCGTCGCAGCACCAGATCACCACGTCGGACGAGGCTTCGATGTCGTCAATCCTGTAGCGGTCGCCCATCGACTTGTAGCCGGCGAAGTAGATGACCCTGCTGCCCGCGGCGCGCAGCGCCCGGCCGATGGAGAAAAGCACCGCGTTCCCCAGGCCGCCGCCTGCGAGCACCACCGTCTCGTCGCCGGGGATCTCGGTCGGCGTGCCGGTGGGACCCATCAGCACCACCGGCTCGCCCGGACGCAGGTAGGCGAGGAGGTCGGCCGAGCCGCCCATCTCGAGCGCGATCACCGAGATCAGGCCCTTGTCGCGGTCGACCCAGGCGCCGGTGAGCGCAAGGCCCTCCATCGCGAGCGTGGTGCCCGGCAGCTTCATCGCCAGGGTCTCGAAGTTCTGCATGCGGTAGAACTGGCCGGGATGGAAGCGCCGCGCGGCCACCGGCGCGCGCAGCACCACCTCGACGATGCATGGCGTGAGGCGACGCACCTCGTGCACCACGGCCCGAAGGTCGCGGTTGAGGCGCGAGAGGAAGGCGGAATCGTCGAGTGTCGAAGCCGCCAGCTTTTGTGAGAGAACCCTGGTAACGACAGGGAAGCCTTGCTTCGCGCTGCCCATTGCCTTGACGACGTTGCCGAAGTAGGAAGGGTGGAGATCGCCGAAGAAGCTCATGAATCGTCCGTCGGGGCGCCGATGCAGCAGCACCTGCACCTGCTTGGGCTTCGCGCTATGACGCTGCGGCTTTACCGGCGCGCCGTTCTCGTCGCAGGCCTGGAAGTACTTGCCGTCGAGCGCGAGGCTCACGCCTTCCTCGCGCGCGAGGACCGTGTTCGGCTGGGTGCCGGCAGCGATGAGGACGGAGCGCGCCGGCAGAACCACGCTGGTTTTATCAGAGGTTGAAAATACAACTGCTTTGGCGTGGCCGTATTCGTCGACCTCGATGCGGGTCGGCGACAGGCCCTCGACGAAGGTAATCCCTTCCTCGAGCGCCTTTTCCACCTCTTCGTGGTTCAGGGTGTAGGAGGGGCTGTCGATCATCCTGCGGCGGTAGGCGATGGTGGAGCCGCCCCACGCCTTCAACAAGGAAAGACGCTCGCCAGGAGAAGCGGAGCGAAGCGCCCTCGCATGTGCGATGAACTCCTGCGCGATCGCCTGCTCCTCGGCGTTCCAGAACGGCCGCTCCTCGAGCGCCTCGTAGCGCGCGAGGAATTTCTCGACCTGGATCGCGTAGTAGGCGAGCGACTCGGTCGCGGTGTCGATCGCGGTGAGCCCGCCGCCGATCACCACGATCGGCAGCCGGATCTGCAGATTGGCGATCGACTCCCGCTTGGCAGCTCCGGTGAGCTGAAGCGCCATCAGGAAGTCGGAAGCCGCGCGCACGCCGCGCGCGAAGCCGTTCGGGATCTCGAGCACCGTGGGGCGGCCCGCCCCCGCGCACAGGGCGATGTGGTCGAAGCCCATGCCGCCGGCATCCTCGCTATCGAACGCCTGGTCGATCGTGAGGGTGCCGCCGAAGCGCACGCCGCCGAACATGGCGAACTGGCGCCGCCGCTCCAGCAGCAGGCGGATGATCTTGAGGAAGTTCTTGTCCCAGCGCACCGTAATGCCGTATTCGGCTACGCCGCCGAAACCGGCCATCACGCGCTCGTTCAGCTTCTCCTGCAGCTCCTCGATGCGCCTGATCGGACGGAACGGCGTGCGGTTGCCGAGCGGGTCCACGCCCGAGATGCCGGGGTCGAGCGGCTCGATCTTCAGGCCGTCGATTCCCACTACGGTGTGGCCGTCGTTCATCAGGTGGTGGGCCAGCGTGAACCCCGCGGGCCCGAGGCCGACGACGAGGACGCGCTTTCCGCTGGGCGCTTTCGGGTAGGGGCGGCGCAGATCGAACGGGTTCCAGCGCGTGAAGAGCGAATAGATCTCGAAGCCCCAGGGCAGCTCGAGCACGTCCTTCAGCGTGCGCGTCTCGGCCTGCGGGATGTTCACCGGGTCCTGCTTCTGATAGATGCAGGACTTCATGCAGTCGTTGCAAATACGGTGGCCGGTGGCCGCGACCATGGGGTTGTCTACCGCGATGATGCCGAGCGCGGCGAGCGGCTGCCCGCGCGCCTTCACCATGTGGAACTCGGAGATCTTCTCTTCCAGGGGACAGCCATTCAGGGGTACGCCGAAGACCGTTTTCTTGAATTCCGTTGAAGGAGGCTTCTCCTTCAAACCTCTCGAGCAGGAGTCCTTGCCCTGCTCGTGGCACCAGATGCAGTAGTTCGCTTCGTCCAACGCACCGACGAGGTCGGTGCCGCGGTCGGTGAGCTCGAATCCCTGCCGCTCGCGCAGGTGCTCCAGGCGATGTTCGCTGAACCCTCTCTCCTTGGTCGTGTGTACAGGCACGAGGCGCATGTAGTCGAGCTTGCGCGGCGCCTTGAAGAGGACGCCGTGGCGGTGCTTTGCCTTGCCTTCGGGCGTCGTGGCCGCCCAGGCCGCATAGCGCACGGCCGCCTCGAGATCCGGCGCATGCGCCGCCTCGTCCTTCATCCACGCCGTGACCTTGCGGGCGAAGTCGAGCTCGGTCGTGAAGTGGAATCCGTCAGGCCGCGCGTCCTCGGGTTTCACCTTATGCATCGCGCGCCGCTGCACGAAGAGGCGCTTCACCGAATAGAGCGGCGCGAGCTCATGGTGCTTTGCGGCCAGCGCCTGCGCCTCGGGCTCGATGCCGAAGAGCCGCGCGATGAAATCCTCGACGTGCGGCGCCGACGCGATCAGGAGATCCGACTCTTCCTTTGCCGCCGGCGGGTTCGCCCGCGCCGCGACCAGGCGATCGCGCAAGGCGGCGTCGCCCTGACCGAGAAACTGCAGGAACGCGGCGTCGACGCGCGCAAGCCCTTCGCGCTCGTACAAGTCATGGAAGCGGATGCCGAAGCCAAGCTGCATGGCGGGTAGAATTATCTTTGAATTCCGAGCGCTTCCGCGCGAATTACCTTATTCCCGAATTTCCCGAATTTCCCGAATTTCCCAAATTCCCAGAGGGGTCTTTCATGCAGATCAAAAACAGTGTGTTCCTGGTGACCGGCGGCGCCTCGGGGCTCGGCGGAGCGAGCGCGCGCATGGCGGCGGAGAACGGCGCCAAAGTCGTGATCGCCGACCTGCAAGTCGAGGCGGGCGAGAAGCTGGCGCGCGAGCTGCATGGCCGCTTCATCAAGTGCGACGTCGCCTCGGAGTCCGACGGCAAGGCCGCGGTCGCGCTCGCGCTGAAGGAATTCGGCGGCCTTCATGTGCTCGTCAACTGCGCCGGCATCGCGCTCGCCGAGCGCACGCTCGGCAAGGAGCTGCCGCACGATCTCGGCCGGTTCCAGAAGGTGGTCACGGTCAACGTCATCGGCACCTTCAACATGATCCGGCTCGCCGCGGACGCGATGGCGAAGGCCTCGCCCAACGCGGGCGGCGAGCGCGGCGTGATCGTCAACACCGCTTCGGTCGCCGCCTTCGACGGCCAGATCGGCCAGGCCGCCTACTCGGCGTCGAAGGGCGGCGTGGTCGGCATGACCTTGCCGATCGCCCGCGATCTTTCGAGCCTCGGCATCCGCGTCTGCACCATCGCGCCGGGCATCTTCGAGACGCCGATGCTGCTCGGCCTGCCCAAGGAGGCGCAGGATTCGCTCGGCAAGCAGGTGCCTTTCCCGTCGCGCCTCGGCCGGCCGGCCGAATTCGCGCAACTCGTGAAAGCGATCGTCGAGGTCGAGATGCTCAACGCCGAGACCATCCGGCTCGACGGCGCGATCCG
>JBJMWH010000175.1:0-3114 GCA_045810245.1 Burkholderiales bacterium
GAATCGCTGCAGAAAGACCCCAGCCGGATTCCGGTGCAGGCGAAGCTCCTCGAGATCTATGCAAAACGAAACGACTCGCGCGCGTTCGAGCAGACCGCGCTCAAGCTGAAGGGCCTGACGAACGGCAGCGGGGCGGATTGGGACAAGGCTGCTGCACTCGGGCGCTCGATCGATCCGGGCAACGGTCTCTACGGCGGCGGCTCCTCCGGGGCGGCGATGGCCGCAGCTCCCGCCGCTGCGGCGTTTGCCGGCGCCGCGGCGGCCGCGCCTTCGATCGACTTCGACATCGGCGGCGGCACCTCGCCCGGATTGGTCACCACCGACATCCCGCTCGATCAGCCCAGGGCGGCCACGCCTTCGACCATCGACTTCGACCTTGGCGCGGGCTCCACGCCGAATAGCGTGAAGCTGCCCGATCCCGACGCGACCCTCGCCGCCATCGACTTCAACCTCGACGCGGAGCCGACCAGGAAGCCGGCACCCGCGTCCGCCCCGGCGCTTGCAGCGGTCGAATCGGCCTCGACGGCGAGCGGCCTCGACTTCGACCTCAACCTCGACCTGGGCGATCAGTCCGCGTCGGCGACGAAGTCGATCCCGTCGATGGACCTGTCCTCGATCAGCCTCGACCTCGGCTCGGCCGGCGAGCCCGGCAGCTCGACTTCGAGCAACGATCCGAAATGGCAGGAAGTCGCGACCAAGCTCGACCTCGCGAAGGCCTACGAGGAGATGGGCGACAAGGACGGCGCGCGCGAGCTCCTCGGCGAGGTCATGAAG
This sequence comes from Burkholderiales bacterium, assembly GCA_045810245.1. Classification (GTDB taxonomy): domain Bacteria; phylum Pseudomonadota; class Gammaproteobacteria; order Burkholderiales; family SG8-39; genus SCGC-AG-212-J23. The sequence continues at coordinate 775 of JBJMWH010000175.1, forward strand.
GACGGCGACGCCTCGCAGAAGGGCCAGGCGCAGCAGCTCCTCGGCAAGCTGGGGTAAGGGTTTTTAAGAGGAAAATCGGGCTCTGACCCCGATTTTCCTTTATGCCTCGCATTGCCCTCGGACTCGAATACGACGGCAGCCGCTTCCTCGGCTGGCAGACCCAGCCCGGCGGCGGCACGGTGCAGGACGCGCTCGAGCCGGCCCTCTCGACGATCGCCGGCGCGCCCGCAGAGGTGACCGCGGCCGGGCGGACCGACCGCGGCGTGCACGCGCGGCTGCAGGTCGTTCACTTCGATACCGACGCCCGACGTCCACCGGGTGCCTGGGTGCGCGGGGTGAATGCGCTTCTGCCCGACTCGGTCGCGGTGCTCTGGTCGCGCGAGGTCGATGGCGAATTCCATGCGCGCTACAGCGCCGTGTCACGGACGTACCGCTATGAGCTGCTCAACCGCGAGGTGCGGCCCGGCCTCGGCGCGTCACGGCTCGGCTGGTTCCATCTGCCGCTCGATCCCGCGAAGATGCGCGAGGCCGCGGCGCACCTCGTCGGCGAGCACGACTTCTCCGCGTTCCGTTCTTCCGAGTGCCAGGCGAAGACGCCGGTACGCACGCTGCACTCGCTCGAGGTCGAGGCGCGCGGCGCACGAATCGACTTCGTGCTGCGCGCGAACGCCTTTCTGCACCACATGGTGCGCAACATCGTCGGCACCCTGATCTACGTCGGCAAGGGCAAGCATCCGCCGTCGTGGGCGAAGGAGGTGCTTCTTTCGCGGAAGAGAAGCGAGGCGGCTCCGACCTTCGGCCCGCAGGGTCTTTACCTCGAGAAGATCCAGTACGATCCCCGCTGGGGACTGCCCCAATGAGAACGCGGATCAAAATTTGTGGAATTACTCGCGTGCAGGATGCGCGCGCGGCCGCGCAGGGCGGCGCCGACGCCATCGGCCTCGTGTTCTATCCGCAGAGCCCGCGCTATCTCTCGACCGAGCGCGCGGTCGAGCTGCGCGACACGCTGCCGCCTTTCATCCAGACCGTGGCGCTGTTCGTGAACCCGGATGCGGCGCAGGTGGCGCAGGTGCTCCAGCGGGTACGCCCGGCCCTGCTGCAGTTTCACGGCGACGAGACCGCCGAGTTCTGCGGCCAGTTTGGCGTCCCGTTCGTCAAGGCGTACAGGGTGAGAAGCGCCAGCAGGAGGCCGGGGGACGATGCGCTAGAATACCTGCGCCCTTTCTCGCGCGCCGCGGCGTGGCTGTTCGACAGCCATGTCCCCGAGTACGGGGGTGTCGGAGAAGGTTTCGATTTGAGCCTCATGCCGGTCGTGAAGGAGAAGCCGGTCATTCTTTCCGGAGGGCTCTCGGCAGCGAACGTGGCAGAGGCCATCCGGCGCGTGCGCCCCTGGGGCGTGGATGTGTCGAGCGGCGTCGAATCGGCGAAGGGCGTCAAGGACGCCGCCAGAATCGCCGCTTTCATAGCGGAGGTCAGGGATGCGGATGTATGACTTGCCCGACGCGCGCGGACATTTCGGCCCCTACGGGGGCGTGTTCGTCGCCGAGACGCTCACCGCCGCCCTGGACGAGCTGCGCAGCGCCTATGAACACGCACGCGAGGATCCGGCGTTCCAGGCCGAGTTCAAGTACGAGCTGAAGCACTACGTGGGGCGCCCGAGCCCGATCTATCTCGCGAAAAGACTGACCGAAAAGTGCGGCGGCGCCCGCATCTACATCAAGCGCGAGGACCTGAACCATACCGGCGCGCACAAGATCAACAACACCATCGGCCAGGCGCTGCTCGCGCGCAACATGAAGAAGCCGCGCGTCATCGCCGAGACCGGGGCCGGCATGCACGGGGTCGCCACCGCCACGGTTGCGGCGCGCTACGGCATGGAGTGCGTGGTCTACATGGGCACCGAGGACGTCGCGCGCCAGGCGCAGAACGTCTATCGCATGAAGCTCCTCGGCGCGACGGTAGTGCCCGTCGACAGCGGCTCGAAGACGCTCAAGGACGCGTTGAACGAGGCGATGCGCGATTGGGTCACGAACGTCGAGTCGACCTTCTACATCATCGGCACCGTCGCGGGCCCGCATCCGTATCCGATGCTCGTGCGCGATTTCAACGCCGTCGTCGGCAAGGAGTGCGTCGTGCAGATGCCCGGGATGGCCGGGCGCCAGCCCGACGCGGTGATCGCGTGCGTGGGCGGCGGCTCGAACGCGATGGGAATCTTTTACCCGTACATCCCGTACGAGAAAACCCGCCTCATCGGCGTCGAAGCCGCCGGCGAAGGGCTCGAGACCGGCAAGCACGCGGCCTCGCTCTGCGCCGGCAAGCCGGGCGTGCTGCACGGCAACC
>JBJMWH010000176.1:0-3761 GCA_045810245.1 Burkholderiales bacterium
ATGTTCTCGTCGGCAATCCGGCCGGCGTCGACCGCGAAGCGCAGCTGCATGCCTCGCGTGCCCAGGTCGAGGGCATGGTCGAACGGCTTGGCGCCCGCCTGCGCGAGAATCCCGACGACGTGAATGGCTGGAAGCTCCTCGGACGCTCCTACGGCGTCATGGGGCGCTACGCCGAGGCTGCCGACGCCTATGCCAAGGCTGCGATGCGCTCGCCGCGCGATGCGCAGCTTCTTGCCGATCTGGCCGACGTGCTGGCCATGGCGCGCGGCCAGAGCCTTCAGGGCGAGCCGGAGCAGCTCGCCCTGCGCGCGCTCGAGATCGAGCCGGGCAACCTCAAGGCGCTGGCGCTCGCCGGCTCGGCCGCTTTCGAGCGCAAGGACTTCGCCGCGGCCGCGAAGCACTGGGAGCGCATGCTCGCGTACGTCGAACCCAACTCGGAGGACGCGCGCTCGATCCAGCAGAACGTCGCCGAGGCGCGCTCGCTCGCCGCAGAACCGGCCAAGCCGGACCCGAAGAAACCCCAGACGAAGCAGGCGACGAGCGGACTGAGAGGCACGGTGTCGCTCTCGCCGCAGCTCAAGGACAAGGCCTCACCCGACGACACGGTCTTCGTGTTCGCGCGCGCCGCCGAGGGCCCGCCGATGCCGCTCGCGGTGGCGCGGGTGAGGGTACGCGATTTACCCTATCGCTTCGCGCTCGACGACTCGATGGCGATGAGCCCGGCGCTTAAGCTATCGGCGTTTCCCAAAGTCGTGGTGACCGCGCGGGTATCGAAGAGCGGCGCCGCGGCCGCGCAGCCGGGAGATCTGCAGGGCGCAAGCGCCGCCGTGGCGAACGACGCCGCTAGCGTGAGCATCGTCATCGACGCGCTCGTGCGCTAGCGAGCTAGAAGCGCACAGCCAAGTTTGCTACGCTCGCGGTCGCAAGCAACACGCAGGAGAAACGCCATGGCTGAAAGCAAAGAACGGCGCAAGGCCCCGCGCAAGGCAATCCTAGCGACGCCCGGACCCGACACCCGGGTAGGGACATCGAGCGAAGATACCCGGCGTCGCATCGCGGAAGCCGCCTATTTCCGCGCCAAGCAGCGCAATTTCGAGCCCGGCCACGAGCTCGATGACTGGGTCGAAGCCGAGTCCGAGGTGATGGGCCGCATCAACGGCGCGGATCGCTAGGCGCGGTCAGTACTCGTCGAAGATGCGCTGCAGCTCTGCGGCGTCGCGCGTGCGCGTGAGCGCCAGCATGAGGAGGATGCGCGCCTTCTGCGGAGTGAGGTTGTCCCCCCAGAGATAGAAGCGCTTGGCGTCGGCGGCGCCGGCGCGCGTGTCGCGCACGCGGCCCATGCCGCCGCGGTTCGTGATGACGACCGGGATTCCCTTGCCGGCGAGCCTGGAGAGCGCCTGCTCCATCGCCGGGCTGGGCGAGCCGGTGGGAAAGGCGGCGACCACCAGTCCTTCGGCCTTGCCGCGCTCCACCGCGGCTTCGGCAAGCACGCCGTCGGCGTCGGCGTACGTGTAGACGATGTCGACGCGTGGCAGCCTCTGCAGCGCGCCGATGTCGAACGGCGTCGCCACGGTGTGCTTGCGGACCGGCTGGCGGTAGAACGTCACCCGGTCGTCGTCCACGAAGCCGAGCACCCCAAGATCCTTGCCGCTGTAGGTTTCGAGGCGGTAGCTGATCTCCTTGGTCACCTCGCGCGCCGCGATGATGGTGTCGTTCGTGACCACGAGCGCGCCCTTGCCGCGCGCCGCGTCGCTTGCCGCGACGCGCACCGCCTGCAGGAAGTTCTTCGGGCTGTCGGAGGAAAGCGTGCTGAACTGCCGCTGCGCGGCGGTGAGCACCACGGGCTTGTCGCTCTTGACCGTGAGGCCGAGGAAGTAGGCCGTCTCCTCGACGGTATTCGAGCCATGGGTGACCACGACGGCCGTCACGCCCTCGTCCTTCGCCAGGATCTCGTTGATGCGCTTCGCCAGCGTGAGCCAGTTCGCCACCGTGATGGCGCTGCTTCCGACGCGCATCAGCTCCTCGACGTCGAGGCGAGCCACCTCCTTGAGCTGCGGGATCGCTTCCGCCACCTCGCCGGCGTGCAGCCGCCCGGACGGGGTGTTCGCGATCGTGCCTCCGGTCGCGAGGACCTTGATGCGCGGCAGCGCCTGCTGTGCATGGACCTGTAGGGTCGAGACGGGCGAGGTGAAGAGCAGCAGGCTCATGGCGATGGTGGAAGTACGAATGGGATACCCCCTTTCAGGGCAGCTCGACGCGGGTCCAGTCGACGAACGGCGAGCCCCAGACTTCGATGCGGCGCATGCCGGGAAGCGGCTCGTCGTCGCGCGAGAGATGCGTATCGCCGTGGATCAGGATGATTCTGCGGGGGTTGCGCGCGCCGAGGTCCTGCAGGCGCTCCCGCAGCGGCGCGAAACCGTCGCGCCGCCCCGGCCGGAAGGGATTGGCCTGCATCAGCACGACGAGGCCTTTCGCGTTCGACGCGAGCTTCGCGGCCTCGTCGAGCCAGTCGAAGACGGCGCGCATGCGCGGCGCATGCTCCGGGTGGCGGATGTGGTTGTCCGGCCCGGGCACGTTGAGCGCGACGAACACCCAGCCGTCGCGCTCCCAGCGCACGTGCTCGCAGTACTCGCCGCCCTGCCGCGAGAGCTTGGCGATCGACTCGGCGCCGCAAAAAAGCTGCCGCCACGTCCTAAGCCTTTCCAGCGGCTGCTTGCAATCGCTCCACTCGTTGTCGCCGGGGATGAGCAGAAACGGATGGCGGATCCGCGCGAGCTGCTTCTTGCGCGCCTCGAGCCAGCGGTCGCCGCAGGCCTGCTCGGGCGTGCTCGAGCCGATGTCTCCGACGTGCACGACGAAGGCGAGCGGCGAGGCATTGATCCGGTCGATCACCGCGTCGAGCCGCCCGATTTCGGCTTCGGTGTAGGGCGCGTCGCCCAGCACGCCGAAGACCAGCGCGCCCGGTGGGAGCGGCGCTTGCGCAGCGCATGCACCGACCAGGAACGGCAAAAGCAGGGCCAGACCCCGTTTCCCGTGGGTGAAGATCAAATTCCGTAGGCCCTGCGCAGCAGGGTAAGCGGGTGCGCTTTCTGCGCCTTGGGCGCTTCGTCGCCGATACCCTGCTGGATGTGGCGCGCGGCGATCGGACAATCGGAGCTGATGTATTGGGGACCCGCCCCATCGGGTGCTTCGGCCATCTGGCGGAACACGGGCCGGCCGATCTTCATCGAATTCTCGAAGTACTCCTCCTTCACGCCCCAGGTGCCGTCGTGGCCGGCGCAGCGCTCGACTGTCTTCACCTCGGTGTGCGGAATCGACTCGAGCAGCTCACGCGTCTTCTGCCCCATGTTCTGGACCCGCGAGTGGCAGGGCACATGGTAGGACACCTTCCCGAGCCTCTGCTTGAAGTCGGTCTTGAGCAAGCCCGCTTTCTTGCGCAGCACGAAATACTCGAAAGGATCGAACATCGCGTCACGCACCGCGATCGTGTCGGGGTCGTCCGGGTAGATGAGCGGCAGCTCCTGCTTGAACATGAGGGCGCAGGAGGGCACCGCGGCGAGGATCGCATAGCCCTCCCGCGCGTACCGCGCCAGTACTGGAATATTCTTCTTTTTTAAAGCATCAACCCCGTGGAGATCGCCGAGCTCGAGCTTGGGCATGCCGCAGCACACTTCGTGGTCGACCACGACGTACGGGATCTCGTTGTGCTGCAGGATCGCGGCGAGATCGTGGCCCATCGCCGGCTCGTTGTAGTTCACGTA
>JBJMWH010000177.1:0-9861 GCA_045810245.1 Burkholderiales bacterium
AGCGCCGTGCTGAGCAGAAGCGATACCGTTACGAGGAAGGCCAGGCCGAGCACCATACCGAACGTGAGCAGCCGAGAGCGCACAAAGCTCCAGACGCCGTTTGCCTGCTGTTTGCGCTTTTCCTCCTCCGGGACCCGCCAGATCGTGTCGAGCGCGGTCTGGAGCTGCCCGAAGACGCTGGAGGCGGTGAAGAGAAGCACGGCAATGCTCACTACGGTGGTCATGCTGCCGGTCTTGGGCTCGCTTACATGGGCGAGCATCTCGCGGATCGCCTCGGCCCCGTTCTGACCCATCAGCGCGGCGATCTGCTCGAACACCATGCCGCGCACCGCGTCGGGGCCGAAGAAAAGGCCGGCGATCGAAATGATGAGATAGAGCAGCGGCGCGATCGAGAACATCGAGTAGTAGGCGAGCGCCGCCCCCTTGCTCGGGGCCTGGTCATTCCACCAGGCGGTCACGGCGTCCCTCAGCATATGGACGTACCTGTTCTGCAGCAGGCCCTTGGCGTTCATGGCAGTCGCACGTCCACCGGCGTGGCCGCGTCGCCCTGCAGCCGCAGGGCGCTCGCCGGCTGGTTGTAAAGCGGCAGCGCACCGTGCTTGTTGAAGTGCAGCCGCAGCAACTCACCCGCCCAGCTCCTCGGCGTGATGGTGATCTCCCAGGTGAAGTGCGTCGCCTGGATGATGCCGCGGCGCTTGAGGCCGAGCAGCTCGCCCAGCGCGTCGGGAAGGAAAACGCTGCGGGCGGTGGCGCCGATGTACACGATGCGGTCCTCGTCCCACAGGCCGAACACCCCCTGGGTGCGCGGCGTGCCCCGAATCGACTCGGCGTCGAACTTCCACTTGAGGCTGGTGATGAACATCGCTTGCTCTATGGGAGAGCAATCGCCATGCCGCGCGTCGGTCGGCGGCACCGCGACACGGAGTCGGCTCCGCGTGACGCCCTAGACCGCGATCGGGGCCTTGATGGCCGGATGCGGCTCGTAGCCCTCGAGCGCGAAGTCCTGGTAGCGGAAGTCGGCGAGCTCACGGACCTGCGGGTTGAGGCGCATGCGCGGGAAGGGGCGCGCGGGGCGCGCGAGCTGCTCGCGCGCCTGGGCCAGGTGGTTGAGATAGAGATGCGCGTCGCCCAGCGTGAGCACGAACTCGCCGGGCGTGAGTCCGGTGACCTGCGCCACCATGCGCGTGAGGAGAGCGTAAGAGGCGACGTTGAAGGGCACGCCCAGGAAGAGATCCGCGCTCCTCTGGTACATCTGGCACGAAAGCCGGCCGTCGGCGACGTAGAACTGGAATAGCGCGTGGCATGGCGGCAGCGCCATGCGCTCGACGTCCGCCGGATTCCACGCGCTCACGATGTGACGGCGCGAATCGGGCTTGTTCTTCAGCGACTCGACCACCTTGGCGATCTGGTCTATTTCCCCGCCTTCCGGCGTGCGCCAGTGGCGCCACTGGTAGCCGTAGACCGGCCCGAGCTCTCCCGCGGGGTCGGCCCACTCGTCCCAGATCGTCACGCCCCGCTCCTGCAGCCACTTCACGTTGGTGTCGCCGCGCAGGAACCACAGCAACTCGTAGACAATGGATTTGAGATGCAGCTTCTTCGTCGTTAGCAGCGGGAAGGTCGGCTCGAGCCGGAAGCGCAGCTGCCTGCCGAACACCGACAGGGTGCCGGTTCCGGTGCGGTCGCTCTTGCGCGCGCCGTGCGCAAGCACTTCGGCGAGCAGGTCGAGATATTGCTGCTCTTCCGGGTTCATAGCGCGATCAGGCGCGCAATCGCGCCAGCGGACTGGAATCGCGCCTCGGACTTCTTGGCGAGCAGCCCGTCGAGCAGGGCCTGGTGCTGCGCGAGGTGCACGGGCAGTTTCGGCACCGGCGCGTTCACGTGCATGTTGACGACGCTGGCGGGGTTGGCGGAGTCATACAGACGCAGGCCGGTCAGCATCTCATAAAACATGACCCCGAGGCTGTAGAGGTCGGAGCGCCCGTCGACCGGCAGGTTGAGGCACTGCTCCGGGCTCATGTAGCGCGGCGTCGCGAGGAGCTGGCCGGCGATCGTCAGGGTGGAATGGGCGCCGAGATCCTTGGCGAGCCCGAAGTCGACGATCACCGGGCGGCCGTCGGCGCGGAACAGGATGTTCGCGGGCTTCAGGTCGCGGTGCACGATTCCTGCGGCGTGAATGGCCTCGAGCGCGTGCGCGATCTGCCCCACGAGCCGCAGCGCGTCGCGCGCCTCGAAGCCGTCGCGCATGCGGCCCGCCAGCGTGCCCGACGGCACGAATTCCATGGCGATGTAGGCGAGCTCGCCGCCGAAGTCCTGGTCGTAGATCTTGGCGACATACGGATTGTCGATCGCCGCGAGCACCCGGTATTCGCGCTTCAGCCTCTCGAGGTAGACGTGGTCCTGGCGCGCGCGGCGGTCGAGGACTTTGAGCGCGACGGTGAAGCCGTCGGCGGCGCGCTCGGCGAGGTAGACCATCGCCTGGCCGCCCTGGCCGATGGGATGCAGCACCCGGTAGCCCGGAATGCTCGGCTGCGCCATGGCGCCATTGTGCCGCGTTACAAAATCTTCCGCAGAAAAGCCGAGATATCCGCGATCTCCTCGGGGCACACCGAGTGCGGCATCGCGTAGGTGTGCCACTGCACCTCGTAGCCCAGCCCTTCGAGGAACTGCCTCGACTGCTCGGCGCGTTTGATTGGGATGATGTCGTCGTGCTGGCCGTGCGCCATGAAAATGGGCACTTCCCGGTTCGCGGCGTTGCCCTCGGCTTCGAGCGTCCTGTGCAATGGGAGGTAGGTCGACAACGCGAGCACGCCGGCGAGGCGCTGGCTGTGGCGCAGCGCGGTCTGCAGCACGATCGCCCCGCCCTGAGAGAATCCGGCGAGCACGACCTTGCCGATGCCGCGCGACTTCTCTGCGGCGATCATCTCTTCCACGAGCTTCTGCGAGGCGCGCACGCCGGCTTCGTCCTCGGGCCCCGGGCCGAACTGCAGGATGTCGTACCAGGCGCGCATGCGCATGCCCTGGTTGATCGTGACCGGGCGCACCGGCGCGTGGGGGAAGACGAAGCGCACCGGCTGGTCGAGCTCGAGCTCGGGTACGATCGGCTCGAAGTCGTGGCCGTCGGCGCCCAGGCCGTGCAGCCAGATGACGCTGGCCCGGGGGTTGGCCCCGGTATTGATTTCCACCGCTTGCATGGGGTTCACTCCGGTTGTGGCCCCGATTGTGAATCAAATCGCCATTTTCTTCCCGATGGCCGCGCTCGCCGCGTGGACGTTCGCGGTGCTCTTGCTCATACCGCTCGCCCGCTTCCGCGCCGGTGCCCGGGGCGAGGTGAATGCCGGCGACTTCCGCTTCGGTGAGTCGGCGCGCGTGCCCGGCGCGGTATCGCTTCCGAACCGCAACTTCATGAACCTGCTCGAGCTGCCGATGCTCTTTTACGTGGTCTGCATCGCGCTCTATGTCACGCTCAGCGTCGACGCCTATGCGCTCGCGCTGGCCTGGCTGTACTTCGCGTTGCGCGTGGCCCACAGCCTCGTGCATCTCACCTACAACAACGTGTTCCATCGACTCGGGGTCTACGCCGCGAGCGGCGTGGTGCTCGCCCTCCTATGGCTGCGGTTCGCCGCCGGCCTCTTTACAGGCGGTTGAACCAGAGCAGCGAGAAGCCGCCTGCGGCGACCGCCAGCAGTGCCGCCAGCGCGGTCGCGAGCGCAGTCACTTCGCGTTCTTCCTTGGCCAGCACGAACTTGCCGCTCAGTGCCTGGTAGACCTTCTTCAGCTCGTCGGAGCTCGCGGCATGGAAATACTCCGCCTCGGTGAGCTGCGCGATGGCCTTCAGCGTGGCTTCGTCGAAAGCCATGTAGATGGAATAGCCATCCATCATGGCCGGGCCGCCCGCGGGGGAGCCGAAGCCCACGGTGAACACGCGGATGCCATGGTCGGCGGCCATGCGCGCAGCATCCAGCGGATCCGGGCCGGTGGTGCGCCGCCCATCGGTGAGGAGCACGATCGCCGACGAGGTGTTGGACCCGGGCGGTACCGGCTTCACCTCCTTCTTCTCGACCTTCTTCTCGGCAGGCCGGTTGGTACGCCAGGATTGGCGGCTGCCGAGGACCATCGACTCGAGGTCGATTCCCTCCTCGGGGAAGAGGGTCGCGAGCGACATCACGATGCCGCTTCCGATCGCGGTGTGGCGGTCGAGCTGCAGCCGCTCGAGCGCGGCGATCAGGTCGTCCTTGTTGTTGGTGGGCTTCTGGATCAGGAGCGCGGTGCCGGCGAACGACACGATGCCAACGCGCAGGTCGGAGGGCAGCTCCTCGATGAAGGACTTCGCGGCCGCCTGCGCCGCGGCGAGGCGATTGGGCTGAACATCCGTGGCGCGCATGCTGAGCGAGACGTCGATCGCCATGATGATGGTCCGCTGCTGCGAGGGCAGGGTGATGACCGCGCTCGGCCGCGCGAGCGCGAAGATCGCGGCGGCGAGCGCCGCGAGCAACAGCGCCGCGGGCAGGTGGCGCCGCCAGCGCGCCGACCCCGGCATGGCGGCGCGCACCAGCGCCAGGCTTGCGAAGCGCACTGCGCGGCGCTGGTGGCGCCGCAGGATATACAGATACAGGGCGACCAGCAGCGGAAGCAGCGCCAGCAGAAGGAGGAGCTCCGTCCAAATGAAGTTCATGCCGGCTTTCGCTGCGCGGACTTCGGCCGGAACGCCTTGACGACCGACTCGTGCGTCTCGATGTACGGGCCGCCGATGAGGTCGACGCAATACGGCACCGCGGAGAAGATGCCGTGCACGCCCGCGTCCTTCAGGCCCTCCAGCGTCTCGCGAATCGATTTGGGCTGGCCCGGCAGGTTGATGATCAGCGCGCCCCTGCGGATCACCGCGACCTGGCGCGAAAGGATCGCGGTCGCAACGAATTTCAGGCTGATCTGGCGCATCTGCTCGCCGAATCCCGGCATCAGCTTGTCCGCCACGGCGAGCGTCGCTTCCGGGGTCACGTCGCGCGGCGCCGGACCCGTGCCGCCGGTGGTGAGGACGAGGTGGCAGCCGCTCGCGTCCACCAGCTCCTTCAGCGTCGCCTCGATCAGCGGCTGCTCGTCGGCGATGAGGCGAGTCTCGTCGCGCCATGCGGGCGCGGCGATCGCCGAGGCGAGCCAGGCCTTCAGCGCCGGGATGCCCTCATCCTTGTACACGCCGGCAGAGGCGCGGTCGCTCACGGAGACGAGGCCTACGATCAGCTCTTCCGTCATAGGACCTCGAACACCTCCAGTTCCACCTCGGCGGGGCGGCGCGCGCCGCTCGCTACGCAGACCATGCGGTTCAGCCAGGCGTAACGCTCGTCGCCCGTCTCGAAGAGCGGCGTGGTGCGCATGTAGTATCGGCCCGGGTCGACATTTTCCCCCGCCGCAAGGCGCTTGAGGAGCTCCGCGGGGCCGTGACGGTAGCCGCGGTTGCGCACGTAGACGAGCGCGCCGTCCGCCGTCTCGAGGGTGTAGCGCGCGTCCAGCTCGGCGACGCCGTCGGCGCGAATCACCTGCCAGTCGGCGCCGCCGGGCAGCACGCGGCCCGAGAGGCGCTCGCCGAGGAAACGCCCCCCGGTGATGGCGATGATGCGCCTGCGCCCGAGCGGCCCGGCGCCGAGCTCCTGCGCCGGCGCAAGCTCGATGTCAGCCTTGAAGAGAGCTCGGAGTTTCAAGGGTCTTCAGCACCCGGAAGAGCTCGCGGTAGGCGCGCGGGGGCTTGCCTTCCTTCTGCTCCTTCCTTGCGCTGCGGATGAGCGAGCGGATTTCCTGGAGGTCGGCGCGCGGATGCTCCGAGGCGAAATGGGTGAGCGCGGCGTCGTCGGCGAGGAGGCGCTCGCGCCACGCCTCCAGCCGCCGATGCGCGGCCGCGGCCTGCGACGAGCGGCCTTCGAGCGCGGCGAGCCGCGCGCGGATCGGCTCCGGATCGACTTCCCGCATCAGCCTGCCGATGTACTGCAGCTGGCGGCGCTTCGCCTCGTGGCTGGTGATGCGCTTCGCATCGAGCACCGCTTGCCGCAGCGCGCTGTCGAGGTCCATCTGGCCAAGCTGCGATTCGGGCAGCTCGACCAGCGCGGCGCCGAGCGCCTGCAGCTCGATCATTTCGCGCTTCCTGCGGGTCTTGCTGACGGGTTGGTCCGGCACGCGAGTTATCATAGCGCCCCCATGCCGAAGCACCACGGCTTCACCTGCGAGCCCGGCCAACTGGAGAGCCTCGCGCAGGCGGTGCTGGACCAGGCGCGACGCGCGGGCGCCTCCGGCTGCGACTGCGACGTCTCGGAGAGCTACGGCCTGTCCGTGACCGTGCGCATGGGCAAGCCCGACACCGTCGAGCACAACCGCGACCGCAGCCTCGGCGTGTCGGTGTACTGGGGCGAGCGCCCCAAGGCGCGCCGCGGCCACGCCAGCACGTCGGATTTCTCGCCCGCGGCGGTGAGCCAGACGGTCGAGGCGGCGGTCGCGATTGCGCGCCACACGGCCGAGGACGACTGCGCGGGTTTGCCCGACCCGGACATGCTCGCGCGCGGCGCCGCCGACATGGATCTGTTCCACCCGTGGGCGTTGTCCACCGAGGAGGCGATCGACCTTGCCACGCGCTGCGAATCGGCGGCGTTCGCGGTGTCGAAGAAAATCCGCAACTCGGAAGGGGCGAGCGTCTCGGCGCAGCATTCGCAGTTCGTGACCGCGAACAGCCTGGGATTCGTCGGCGGCTATCCCGGCTCGCGCCATTGGCTGTCGTGCTCGGTGATCGCGGAGGACAAGGGCCTGATGCAGCGCGACGATTGGTACAGCGCGGCGCGCAGCCCGGAGCAGCTTGCCGACCCCGTGGTGCTCGGCCGCTACGCCGGCCAGCGCACGCTAGCCCGCCTGGGGGCGCGCAAGATTCCCACCGGCAGGGCGCCGGTACTGTTCGAGGCGCCGCTGGCGCTTCAGCTCATCGGCCACTTCATCTCCGCGGTGAACGGCGGCAATCTCTATCGCAAGACCTCGTTCCTGGCGGAGAGCCTCGGTCAGAAGCTGTTTTCGCCGCTCGTCGACATCGAGGAGCGCCCGCACGTGCCGGGGGCGATGGCGAGCGCGCCCTTCGACGAGGAAGGCGTGGCAACGCGCGATCGCATCATCGTGCGCGCCGGAGTGATCGAGGGCTATTTTCTCGGCACCTACTCGGCGCGCAAGCTCGGCATGAAGAGCACCGGCAACGCCGGCGGCCATCACAATCTGTTCGTGCGTTCGGAAGGGCCCGATTTCGCCGGAATGCTCAAGCACATGCGCAAAGGCTTGCTGGTCACCGAGCTGATGGGGCAGGGCGTGAACCTGGTCACCGGCGACTATTCCCGCGGCGCGGCGGGCTATTGGGTCGAGGACGGCGAGATCCGCTTTCCGGTGGAAGAGATCACCATCGCCGGCAACCTGCGGCAGATGTTCGGTGCCATCGTCGCCATCGGGGGCGACGTCGTGATGCGCAACGGCCGCTCGTGTGGTTCCATCCTGGTCGAGAACATGACCATCGCGGGGGATTAGAACCAGAGCGTCGTCGGCGGGTAAAGAACCAACCACGGGCGTATGGCTCTAACGTCCATGGTCGTCTGCACGCATGGACATTTCCCGCAGCCGCCTCGAGACGAGCACCCGATCGTCGCGATCCTGGCGGTCGCCGCCATCGTCACCGCCATCCTGTTGATTATGTGGGCGCGGGTCGCGCTCCACGGCACGGACGACATCGAAGCGGCGCTCACCGACGGGCCGCTCGTTCAGAGTACCGACGAGCAACGCGAGCTCGACGCGGCGGTCACGTCGAACCGGTTCGCGGGTGGCGTCTCGCCGCAATAAGCCCTCAGGCATAATTTCCGCATGAAGATCCTGATCGCCCTCGCGGCGGCTTGCAGCCTCGCCGTACCCCTGCCGCTTCTCGCGCAGGCGCAAAAGCAGCCGGCCACGCAATACCCGGACGTCATTTTCGTGCCCACGCCGCAGGAAGTGGTCGAAGACATGCTGCGCCTCGCCAACGTGCAGAAAGGCGACGTCCTCTACGACCTCGGCTCGGGCGACGGCCGCATCGCGATCACCGCGGCACGCAAGTACGGCATCAAGGCCACCGGCATCGACATCGACCCCGAGCGCATTCGCGAGGCGAGCGCGAACGCGAAGAAGGCCGGCGTCACCCATCTGGTCCAGTTCCGGCAGGAGAACCTCTTTACCGCCGATTTCCGGGACGCTACCGTCATTACCCTCTACCTGCTGCCCGATCTCAACGTGAAGCTGCGGCCGAAGCTCTGGAACGAGCTCAAGCCGGGGACGCGCATCGTTTCGCACCAGTTCGAGATGGGCGCTTGGAAGCCGGAGAAGCGGCTGGAGTCGAACGGGCGCACGATCTACTTCTGGACCGTGCCGCCGAAGGACAAGCAGCCCAAGCTCGACGAAAAGTAAAAATAGGGAAGTCCGGGAAGTCCCTATTTTTTCCGGCCGGAGACATCGCCCGCGGCCGCGATGCCGTTCAGGTAGTGCTCCCACACGTGGAGATTGCGCTCGCACGCGGTAATCACGGCGTCCTGCAGGTGGAGCTTCTTCGCGAATTTCTCGACGGCGCGCCAGCCGGTGTCGGAGTGTTCGATGTCGGCCTCGGTATGCAGTTCGAAGAACTCGAGCTCGTCGTCGCTCAGCCCGAAGAGCTTGCCCCAACGGCCCCGCTCCATGCCGAACCAGCCGCGCCTTCTGAATTCGCCCTTGCCGTAGCCGGGCACGTTGATGCGCTCGGCGCAGGTGTTGGCGACGATTCCCTCCAGCCAGTGCCTGTTGGCCATCAGTCCCTCCCACGCGTTCCAGGCGAGCTGAGTCGAAGGCAGGGGCAACGCCCGGGTCAGCGCGCTGCGCCGCAGTCCGATGCGCACGCCGAGATCCTCGAGAATCGCCCAGTGCGGCCGGCCGCCGCCGTGCGCATGGTCGGCGATCACTTCCTCGCTGCAGGCCTGGAGGATGCGCATGCGCGTGTCCCAGTCGTCGCAGTTGGTGGCGACCTTGAGCTTCAGCACCGAATTGCGCTGGCGCGTATTGAGGCGGTGCTGCATGGCGAACGTCTTCGCCCGTCCCTGCGTGAGCGGCTCGTGGAACCAGCGGCAGCGCGCCACGAACGCGTTCACCACCCGGTCCATCCTGGCGACCACGCTCATGGCAGCACCAGCGTTACGCAAGACGAGCGAGAAAGATGAGCGCGAGCGCCGTCACGACGAGCGCGACGGCGGCAAAGAGCATGAGCGTGTTATCGGACACCGCGGGCAGGTCCGGGTCGCGCGCCGTGGATGCGAGATGCGGCGCGGGATGCGCGTCCGCGTGCTCGTCAGCCGGGTGGGTTGCTCTTTCCATGCAGCTCGCCCACCTTCTGGTTGAAGTTGCGGAAGAAGTCGTCGGCGACCTTCTTCGCCGCCGCGTCGATCAGGCGCGAGCCGATCTGCGCCAGCTTGCCGCCGACGCTCGCCTTCACGTCGTACGCGAGCTTGGTGGTCATGCCCTCGGTGCTGAGGCGCACCTGCGCGCCGCCCTTGGCGAAGCCGGCCGCTCCGCCCTGGCCCTCGAAGGCGATGGCATAGGAATGCGGCGGCTTGATGTCGGAGAGGGTCAGCTTGCCCTTGAACTTGGCGCTCACCGGGCCGACGCGCGCGACCATCAGCACCGCGTACTCGTTGTCGCCGATCTTGTCGATCGACTCGCAGCCCGGCACGCAGGCCTTGAGCATCTGGGGGTCGTTGAGCGCGTCCCACACCGCTTGCTGCGGGGCGGGGACGATCTGCTCGCCGGTCATTTCCATGGGCGGTTTTCCGTAGTGTGTCGAATGAGGGGGTTGCTGAA
>JBJMWH010000178.1:0-18940 GCA_045810245.1 Burkholderiales bacterium
CCCGCGCTGCCGCCGACGCTGCCGGCGCCTGCGGTGCCGGTACTCGCCTGTTCACGTAGACACTGGGTTCGTTCCTGTCCGGTGAGCGTGTCGCAGCGGCCGCTCGAGCGGTCGGGTAGCGGGGCGGCCGTCGCGCCGCTGGTCCCCACGCTGGTTTCGGGAGTGCGCGGGCTCGTGCCCTGGGCGCCGGCGGAGTCGGCGCTCGTTCCGGTCGAGGGCAGCGTCGGAGGCAGCGGGCGCGGCTGCACGTTGCCGCCGACGCCGGGGCTATTCGCGCCGATGCTTGAGCCCGATTGCGTTTGCGCCAAGGCGGCGGCACATGCCGCCAGGAGCGCGATTCCGAGGACATGATGTTTCATGGGGCGCCTCTCGCAATGAGTTGAGGGTTCCGCTGCAATCGGCGTGCCCGATGAGCGAGGGAGCGCGCGAGCGCTGGGACCAGGCTTCGGCCCCGGGCACCGCTGCGTTTCGTCGCCGCCGCCGCTCGCTGCGAGCGCGCCTTGAGGAGCGCCGCGACCGCCTTTTCCGCCGCCTTGCTTGCGCCTTCGCGCTGCATGAAATCGCCAAACTCGCCCTCGAGGTAGCTTTCGAGAATCTCGGGATGGACGTAGCACTTGCGGCAGACGGCCTTGGTATTGCCGAGCGCGCCAGCCACGGCCGCGATCGCCTGAGCGATGTTCCGCCTGCCCTCGGCCTGGGTGGAACAAGGCCCGAGCGCGTGCAGCGCGCGCGCCGCGAGCACCGTGCCTGCCCAGGTGCGGAAATCCTTGCTGGAGAAATCGTCGCCCGAGCTCTCCTTAAGATAGGCGTTGACGTCGGCCGACTCGATGCGCCGCGTTTCACCGCCGTCATCGACGTAACGGAAGAGCTCTTCGCCCGGCAGGTCCTGCATGCGGCGCACGATGCCCGCCAGCCGTCGATCGTCGAGCTCGATGGCGTGCTCGACGCCGCTCTTGCCGCGAAAGCGGAACTTGAGCCGGGTACCTTGCACACGCACCTGCCGCTCGCGCAGCGTCGTGAGGCCGAACGATTCGTTCTCGCGCGCGTACTCCTCGTTGCCGATTCGTGCGCGCGTCGTCTCGAGCAGGCGCACCACGGTGGCCAGCACTTTCGCGCGCGGCAAGCCGGGACGCGCGAGGTCGCGCGCGACGCGGCGCCGGATGCGCGGCAGCGCGGCGGCGAACGGGATCAGGCGCCCGTATTTCGTCTCGTCGCGCACCTCGCGCCAGCGCCGGTGATACCGGTACTGTTTGCGCTGGCGGGCGTCACGGCCGGTTGCCTGGAGATGACCATCGTCGGCCTCGCAAATCCACACGTCGCGCCAGGCCGGCGGGATGGCGAGCGCGCGGATGCGGCCGAGCGTGCGCGGGTCGCGCACTGGACCGCCGCCGGCATGGCGGTAAAGAAACGCCTTGCCGCGGCGCAGGCGCGCGATGCCGGGCGCGGTGTCGGAGACATGCCGCAAACCGGCCGCGCGCGCGCAATCGTGGGAATTGCCGTTCACCGGCTTGGCGAGCGCCATGGTCGGGCGGGCTGCAATCGGCGTGCCACGCTACCATCCGGACTATGAGCGCGCTTCGGTTCCTGGCGGCGGCGCTGCAGCGGCTGGTCGACCGGATGGACCCTCAGGAGGGCCGCTACCGGATGCTGTTCGAGCACAGTCCGCTGCCGATGTGGGTGGTCGATGTCGAGACCCAGCGCTTCCTCGGCGTGAACGAGGCGGCGGTGCGCCTCTACGGGTACGGGCGCGACACGTTTCTCGCCATGTCGGCCGACGACGTGCGAATGCCGCAGGAGCGCGAGCCCTTCCGGACGTTCCTCCGGCGCGCGTCGGGCGCCGTCATCCGCGGCACGTTCCGTCACCTGAAAAAGGGCGGCGAGCCGATGGATATCGATGCGATCGGCCACCTGGTCATCTGGCGCGGACGCGCGGCGCGCCTCGTCGTGCTGAACGACATCACCGAGCGCAAGCGCACGCAGCGGGAGCTCGAGGTGTCCGAAGAGCGCCTGCGCGCGCTCTCGCGCCGCCTGCTCGAGGTGCAGGAGGAAGAGCGCGGGCGTCTCGCGCGCGACCTGCACGACGATGTCGGGCAGGCGCTGACGGCGCTGAAGATCCAGCTGGAGTCGCTCGCGCGGGTCGCCGGCCCGATCACGCCCCGAGTCGGTGAATGCGTCGACACGACGCGGCATACCCTCGAGCGCGTGCGCCAGCTCTCGCTCATGCTGCGGCCGCTGCAGCTCGACGATCTGGGGCTGGTCGCCGCGCTGCGCTCGCACCTCGACCGCCAGGCGAGCATCGGAGGGCTCACCCCGCATTTCGATGCCGTGGATGCGCCGCTCGACGTCAGCGCCGAGGCGGAGACCGCGTGCTTCCGCGTCGCGCAGGAGGCCATCACCAACGTCCTGCGCCACGCCGGGGCGCGCAACCTTTGGCTGCGGCTTTTCACGGCGGGCGGCCGGCTTGCGCTTTCGGTGCGCGACGATGGCGCCGGGTTCGATCTGGAAGCGGCGCGGCGTCGCGGCGCGGCCGGCGCTAGCCTGGGCCTGGTGGGCATGGAAGAGCGCGCGGCGCTGGCGGGCGGAGCTCTCGAGCTGCGCTCGGCGCCCGGACAAGGCACGGTATTGCTGGCAACATTCGCGCTGGCCCCTGGCGAAAAGGAACGCGAAAGTTGATCCGCGTGGTACTCGCAGACGACCACGCGCTCGTGCGCGCGGGCATCCGCTCGCTCCTCAACGCGATGCACGACGTCGAGGTGGTAGGCGAAGCCGCGAGCGGCGAGGAAGCGCTCGAGATCGCGAGCCGCGAGCAGCCCGACGTGGTCCTGATGGACATCGCCATGAAGGGCATCACCGGACTCGACGCGGCGGCACGGATGCGCGACCAGCATCCCGGCGTGCGCGTGATCATCCTGTCGATGCATTCCGGCGAGGAGTACGTGCTGCAGGCGTTGCGCGCCGGGGCCATGGGCTATCTCCTCAAGGACGCGGCCACGGGCGAGCTCGAGCTCGCGCTGCGCACCGTGATCCGCGGAGAGAGCTGGCTGAGCCCCGCGGTGTCGCGCCAGGTCGTCGAGGGCTACGTGCAACGGGTCGGCGGAGACGCCGGACCCGATGTGCTCACCGCGCGCCAGCGCGAGGTGCTGCGGCTGGTGGCGGGCGGCAAGAGCACCAAGGAGATCGCGTTCGCCCTGAATCTCTCGGTGAAGACCGTCGAGACCCACCGTGCGCAGATCATGGAGCGCCTCGGCATCCGCGACGTGGCCGGACTCGTGCGCTATGCGTTGCGGACCGGTCTGATTCCCCCCGAGGGGTGAAATAGTTAACGCGGCTCAGGGGATTCCCTAAGCCTTCCATCAGGGGAACCCCGATACCCCGGCCCGGAGCCCCACCTTAGGCTGGCGGCATGCAGTCTGGCCGTGCACGCCGCATTGCGATCGCCGACGACAGCCCGACGTTCGTGGATGCGGCCGCGCGTTATGTCGCCGCGCTTCCGGGCTATGCGCTCGCCGGCACGGCGCACGCGACCACGCACGCTCTGACTCTCGTCAAATCTTCGACCCCGGACATCCTGCTCCTCGATCTCGGCGCGGCGCCCGCGCGCGGCCTGGAGCTGCTGCGCCGCGTCACGGCGCTTCCGGCCGCGCCGGCGGTGGTGGCGATGACGCTGTTTCGTTCGCCCGAGGCCGCGGCGGCGGCGATCGATGCCGGGGCGGTCGGTCTGGTCGGCAAGGACGGTTTCGTGTCGGACCTCACCCAGCTACTCGCGCGCCTCTTTCCTGCGGGCGTTATCGCGTGAGCAGCGCCGCCGAGCTAGCGCTCCGGGATCTCGGCGAGCGTGAAGAAGCGCTCGCCCAGGCGCGTCGGGTGAGCCAGATGTACGCCGCGCTCAGCGCGGCGAACGAGGCCTCCGCGCAGCTCAAGGACGAGCGCCACCTGTACCAGCGCATCTGCGACATCGCTGTCCAGTTCGGCGGAATGCGGCTCGCGTCGGTGCGGCTGCCGCGGGCCGGCACCCACTGGCTCGAGACGCGTGCCTATGCCGGCGCCGCGGCGAGCTACCTGGTGGACGCACGCATCTCCACCGATCCGACGCTCCCCGAGGGCCGAGGCCTCGGCGGACCGGCGATGCGCGAGAACCGCACGATCGTGTGCAACGACTTCGTTGCCGAGGCGCGGCTTGCGCCGTGGCACGCGGGCGCGCGCCGCTTCGGCTTTGCCTCGGTCGCCTGCGTACCTCTGCGGCGCGCCGGCACGGCGATCGCGATGCTCGCGCTCTACGCCGCCGAAACCGGCTACTTCGACCCCGAACTGGTGACGCTGGTCGAGCGCATGGCCGCCAACGTCGGCCATGCCCTCGACCGCCTCGACGCCGAGCGGCGCACGCGCGAGAGCGAAGCGCGTTTTCGGAACCTCGCCAAGCTGCACGCCGCCCTCAGCTCGGCCAACGAGGCGATCCTGCGCGCAAGCTCGCCCGCCGAGCTCCTTACGCGCGCCTGCGAGATCGCGGTCGCCGCGGGTGACTTCGTCCTCGGCACCGTTTTCCTCTTCGATCACGGCAGCGGAGAGCTCAAGCGAGTGGCGAAAAGCGGCCCGGCCGCGGCCTTTCCGCTGACCGAAACCCCGATCTACGACTCCTTCGTCGTCGCCGCATGGCAGAGCGGCGAGGTGATGATCAGCAACGATTACCAGAGCGACCCGCGCACGCGGCGCCGCCGCGAGCATCCGCGTCCCTATCCGCACCACCTGGGGGCCGGCGCGGTATGGCCGCTGTTCGTCGACGCAGCGCCGGTCGGCGTGTTCTCGCTGCTCCACTCCGAAAAGAACGCGTTCTCGGAGGAGCTGACGCTCCTCCTGCAGCGCCTCGCGGACAACATGTCCTTCGCGCTCGCAAACTTCGCGCACGAAGCGCGCCGCCTCGAGGCCGAGCAGGATCTGCGCGAGAGCGTCAACGAGCGCATCGGCGCGGAGGAGCGCCTCCAGCAGAGCCTGGAGCGCTTCGAGATCGTGGCGCGCGCCACCAACGACGTGGTCTGGGACTGGAACCTGGTTACCGACCAGCTCTGGCTGAACGACAACTTCTGCGCGGTGTTCGGCTACGCACCCTCCGAGGTGGGCGCCTACGTCGACTCCTGGACCAGCCGCATCCATCCGGACGACGTGGCGCAGGTCCGCCAGGAGATCAGGAGCGCGATCGACCGCGGCGACCGGGTATGGACGGCGGAATACCGGTTGCGCCGCAAGGACGGCTCTTACGCCAATGTCCTCGACCGCGGGCTGCCGCTGCGCGACAGCGCCGGCCAGCCGGTGCGCATGATCGGCGCGATGGTCGACATCAGCGAGCGAAAGCGCGCCGAGCGCAAGCTCGCGCTGCACGCCCAGCGCCAGGAGATCATCGCCCGCCTGGGACAGTTCGCCCTCGGCGGCGCCGACCTCGAGCAGGTGCTCGCCGAAGCGGCCCGGGTGCTGCGCGCGGGCGGCTGCGACGTCGCCGCGATCATCGAGCGCGTCGGCGACCGCGGCCACGAGTTCCTGGTGCGCGCCGCCTGCGGGGAGAACGCCGAGGCCTCGGTCGGCAAGAGCAAGCTGTTGCCGGCGCACTCGAAGTGGTCGGCGATGCTGGATTCGGCCACGGGCGCGGTCGAGCACGACCGCAAGTACTTCGAGGCCCGCGAGCAGGACCGGCCGTGGTCCTTCTGGCTGCGGCGCCTCGGCAGCGGCGTGTACGTCCCGATCCGCTCGGACACCGGACCGTTCGGCATCCTGATGATGGGGTCGGTGCGCGATGCGGCCTTCGACGCCGAGGACCTGAGCTTCGCCGAGGCGATCGCGCACGTCCTTTCGACCGCGGTGCGACGCCATCACACGCAGACGCGGCTCGCGTACATGGCGGAGTTCGATACGCTGACCGGCCTGCCCAACCGCAACCTCCTGCAGGACCGGTTGAACCAGAGCGTCGCGCAGGCGCGCCGGCGCCAGTGGCAGGGGGCGGTGCTGTTCATCGACCTCGACCGCTTCAAGCTGATCAACGACACGCTGGGCCACCACGTCGGCGACCGTCTGATCGCCGAGGTCGGCCGGCGCATCCGCCGATGCCTGCGCGGCGGCGACACTGTCGGACGGGTGAGCGGCGACGAATTCGGCGTGGTGCTCACCGATCTCGCCCAGGCCGACGACGCGGCGCTCGTGGCGCAGAAGATCCTCGACGGATTTTCGCGGCCGTTCGACCTCGGCGGCAACGAAGCCTACGTCACCGCGAGCATCGGCATCTCGGTGTTCCCGGCCGACGGGGCCGACGCCGAGACGCTGCTGAAGAACGCCGACATGGCGATGTACCGCGCCAAGGAGCTTACGCGCAACGCGTACTGTTTCTTCACCGCGGAGATGAACCAGCGCTCGGTGGCGAAGCTTCAGCTCAATACGGACCTGCGCCGCGCCATCGAGCGCGGGGAATTCGTGCTGCACTACCAGCCCAAGGTGGACCTGGCCGACGGCCGGATCCACGGCGTCGAGGCCCTGCTGCGCTGGAACCACCCGCAGCGCGGCATGGTGCTGCCGGCCGAGTTCATTCCCGCGCTGGAGGACTCCGGCCTCATCCTGCCGGTCGGCGAATGGGTGCTCGGCGAGGCCGCGCGCCAGATCGGCGCGTGGCAGCGCGCGGGCTTCGCCCCGGTCCCGGTGGCGGTCAATCTCTCGGCGAAGCAGTTCCGACGCAGAGATCTCGACGCGCTGATCCGCACCGCGCTTTCGGACACGCAAGTCCCGGCCGGCATGATCGAGCTCGAGATCACCGAGAGCTGCCTGATGGACGAGCCCGAGGAAGCGGTGCGCCTGCTTGCCGGCCTGCGCGAGGCGGGGCTCAAGATCTCGGTGGATGATTTCGGCACCGGCTATTCCAGCCTGTCGTACCTCACGCGCCTGCCGCTGACGGCACTCAAGATCGACCGGGGCTTCGTCCGCGACGTGGCGACGAGGACCGAATCGGCCTCCATCGTGCGCGCGGTCATCGACATGGCGCACAACCTCGGCTTCACCGTGATCGCCGAAGGCGTCGAAACCGAGGAGCAGGTGGCTTTCCTGCGCCGCCACGGCTGCGACCTCGGACAGGGATTCCTGTTCGACGCGCCGATGAGCGCGGCGGCGCTGGCTTCGCGCCTAGTGAAACTCTAGGAAGGCTTGCCCAGCTTCTTTTCGAGCCGGCGCGCGAACACGGTCATTTCCTTCTCGGCCTGGCGGTCGCCCTTGCGCTGCGCCGCCGCGATGCCGTCGCGGTACGCCGCGAGCGCTTCGGCGGGCCGGCCGAGGTCCGTAAGCGCCTTGGCGAGCGCCTTCCAGGCCGCGGAGTAGAGCGGATCCCGCGCTACCGCCTCGCGCAAGTGCTCCAGCGCTTTTTCCGGATTGCCCGCCTTCTGATACTCGAGCCCGAGGGAGTAGCGCAGCAGGGCGCCGTCGCGCGGCGTGCCGAGGAGCTTTTCTAGCGCGGAAATCATTGGGCTAAGATACCCCCATGAAGAACGCGATCCAATCGAAGGGCGCCCCGGCCGCCATCGGCACGTATTCGCAGGCGGTGCGCGCGGGCGACACCGTGTATCTCTCGGGCCAGATCGGCCTCGACCCGGAGAACATGCAGCTCGCCGAGGGTATCGAGGCGCAGACGCACCGCGTGTTCCGCAATCTCGCGGCCGTGGCCGATGCGTCCGGCCTGCGCCTGGACGACGCAGTGCGCATGACCGTGTACCTGACCGACCTCGCGCACTTCGCGCGCGTCAACGAGATCATGGCGCAGTACGTGCACGAGCCCTATCCGGCGCGCGCGGCCGTCGGCGTGGCCGGCCTGCCGCGCGGCGCCCTGGTCGAGATCGACGCCATCCTGCACAGGGGGTGAAGTCCGCGGGCAAGTTCGAAAAGCTCGGGCTGCGCTCGGGCTTCGATTTCGTCCTGCACCTGCCGCTGCGCTACGAGGACGAGACCGCGCTCACCGCGCCGGAGTCCGCGCCGCAAGGCAGGCCGGTGAGCGTCGAAGCCAAGGTACTGAAAGCCCAGGTTGTGTATCGCCCCAAGCGGCAGCTCATCGTCCACGCCGAAGGCCTGGTGCTGCGCTTTTTCAACTTCTATCCGAGTCAGCTTAAGCAGTTTCAGCGTGCCGCGGAGCAAGGCCTGCTCGTGCGCGCGTACGGTGAAGTGCGCCCGGGCTTCTTCGGCGCCGAAATGGCTCACCCGCGCTACCGGATCGTGCCGCAAGGCGAGCCGCTGCCCGCCACGTTGACGCCGATCTATCCGAGCACTGCAGGAGTTTCCCAGACCGAACTGCGTGCGCGGGTGCTACGGGAGCTCGATTCGGCGAGGCTCGAGGACACGCTGCCGGCGCCCTTGAAAGCGACCTATGGCGTCAAGGGCTTTGCCGAGAGCGTGCATCTCCTGCACCGGCCGCCGCCCGGGATCGAGCTGCGGGCTCTCGCCGAGCGCACCCACGAGGCCTGGCGGCGCATGAAATTCGACGAGCTGCTGGCGCAGCAGCTCTCGATGCGCTTCGCCTACCAGAAGCGCCATGGCCGGCGCGCGCAGGCCTTGTCGTCGAGCGGCGCGCTGCTACGTCACTTCATGGGCAGGCTTCCCTTCGAGCTCACTCAGGCGCAGGAGCGCGCGGTGCGCGACGTGCTGAGCGACGTCGCCGCCCCGCGGCCGATGCAGCGCCTCCTGCAGGGCGACGTGGGCAGCGGAAAGACGATCGTCGCGGCGATTGCCTGCCTTGCGGCCGTGGACGCCGGCCATCAGGCGGCGGTGATGGCGCCGACCGAGATCCTCTCGGAGCAGCACTGGCGCAAGTTCGACGACTGGCTGGCGCCGCTGGGGGTTCGTCTGGGCTGGCTTCACGGCGGTCTCACCCGGAAGGCGAAAAAATCGGTTCTCGACGCAAGCGCCAGGGGAGCGGTGCAGATCGTGATCGGGACGCATGCCCTGGTGCAGGCGGGCGTCGAGTTCGCCAGCCTTGCGCTGGCCGTCGTCGACGAGCAGCACCGCTTCGGCGTGAGCCAGCGCCTGAAGTTGCGCCACAAGGCGGCCAGGGTCTGGCCGCATCAGCTGATGATGAGTGCGACGCCGATTCCGCGCACGCTCTGGATGACCTGTTACGCCGACCTGGACGTGTCGGTGATCGACGAGCTGCCGCCAGGACGCCGGCCCGTTGCCACACGCACGTTCGCGGCAAATCGCCGAGAGGAGGTGCTTGCGCGGGTGCGTGACGCCTGCGTCGAAGGACAGCAGTGCTACTGGGTGTGTCCGGTGATCGAAGAATCGAAGGAGGGCAACCTGCAGACCGCGCTCGACACGTACGCGACCCTGGGCCGGGAGCTGAAGGGCCTGCGGGTCGGTCTGCTGCATGGAAAGCTGCCGCTGGCTGAGAAAGCCGCGGTGATGGATGCCTTCAAGACCGGCAAAATCGATCTTCTCGTGTGTACCACAGTGATCGAGGTTGGCGTGGACGTGCCCAACGCTTCGCTCATGGTGATTGAAAGCGCGGAGCGTTTCGGCCTCGCCCAGCTGCACCAGCTGCGCGGGCGTGTCGGACGCGGCACGCGCGAGAGCGTCTGCATCCTTCTTTTCGGTGAGAGTCTCTCCGAAACCGCGCGCGCGCGGCTGAAGGTGATCCGCGAGAACAGCGACGGGTTCGAGATCGCGCGCCATGACCTCGAGCTGCGGGGGCCGGGCGAGTACATCGGCGAGCGGCAAAGCGGAGATCCCCTGTTTCGCTTCGCCGATCTCGCCCGCGACGGCGTGCTCATCGAGTCGGCGAGCCGCGCTGCCGCGGAGTTGATCGAGGCCGACCCGGCGGCGGCGCGCGCCCATGTGGAGCGTTGGCTGGGCTCGAAACGCGAGCTGATCGATGCCTAGGCTATCCTTGGGCATGAGCTGGGGCAGCGTCGCCAAGAGACTGGACGCCTACGAGCGCCTGATCCGTCTGGACAAGCCGATCGGCACGCTGCTTCTACTCTGGCCGACGCTCTGGGCGCTGTGGCTCGCCTCGCGCGGCACGCCGCGGCTCGACTACTTCCTGATCTTCTTCGTCGGTACCGTGCTGATGCGCTCGGCGGGCTGCGCGATCAACGACTATGCCGACCGGAATTTCGACCCGCATGTGCAACGCACGCGGACGCGGCCCCTCGCGGCTGGCGAAATCGAGCCGCGCGAGGCGCTCATGGTCTCGCTGGCGCTCGCCTTGGCGGCCTTCGCGCTGGTGCTGTTCCTCGACCGCTTCGCCATCCTGCTCTCGTTCCTGGGGCTGGCCATCGCGGCCACCTACCCCTACAGCAAGCGCTACATCTCGCTGCCGCAGGCCTACCTCGGCATCGCTTTCGGCTTCGGCATTCCGATGGCCTACGCGGCGGTGCACCAGCATTTGCCGCTGGAATGCTGGATGCTCCTCGCGGCGAACGTGTTCTATGCGTTCGCATACGACACCGAGTACGCCATGGTCGACCGTGACGACGACGCAAAGATCGGCATCCGCACTTCGGCGCTCACCCTCGGACGCTGGGATGTCGCTGCAGTGATGGCGAGCTACGCAGCGATGCTGCTTCTGCTCGTCGGCGTGGGCGTGAAGGCGCGCCTCGCGTGGCCGTTCTACGCCGGCCTTGCCGCGGCGGGCGTGATGATGGTCTACCATTGGACCCTGATCCGCGGCCGAAGCCGCGACGGCTGCTTCAAGGCTTTCATGAACAATAACTGGGTCGGCGGCGCGGTGTTCGCCGGCATCGTCTGCAGTCTTCCACTCCGGTGGCCGGCGTGACGAGCGACGCCGGTCCCGCCATCACGCGCTACGACTTCACGAGCGGCGCGCTGGGCGGCACGCACTTCACGCTGTATGCCACCTGCCTCACGCACCGCGGCGACAACCACCTCGAGACCTTGCCGCTCGCGGCGATCGCGTCACTGCGCGTGGCCTATGAGCGTAATACCCGCAGGATCGGCTGGGGCGTCGCGCTCCTGGTCGTCGCGCTCATTCTGTTCGCAGTGTCCGGGCCGATCGCCGGATTCGCCGACCTTCACGCGGCTGAGATGGCGAAGGCCGAACCGAACGCCGTCACGCGCGTGGTGCAGGGGAGCTTCGGTTTCCTCGGTGCAGTTGGGAGGGCGCTGCCGTTCGTCGGCGTCCTCATTGCTATCGGCGGGATTGCGCTAGGCGTCTTGGGCTGGATCGGCAGTACCACGCTAGTGCTCGACCTGGCCGGCTCGGAGCGCGCCTATCCAGTGCGGGGGCGCAATCCGGGGCTGCTCGACTTTTCCGAGGCGGTCTGCGAGCGGCTGATGTCGCTGAAGAGATAGGCGCCGGCGGTGAGCTACGCCGACCTGCGCGGCTTTCTCGCGCAACTCGAAGGTGCGCGCGAGCTCAAGCGCATCGCCGCCGAGGTCTCGCCGCGGCTCGAGATCACCGAGATCTCCGACCGGGTGCTGCGCGCCGGCGGGCCGGCGCTGCTGTTCGAGCGACCCGCCGGGCACCGCATCCCGGTGCTCACGAATCTTTTCGGCAGCGTGCGCCGCATCGCCGCTGCCATGGGCCTCGCCGACGCGTCCGGTCTGCGCGAGATGGGCGAGCTGCTCGCGCACCTCAAGGAGCCCGAGCCGCCAAAAGGCCTGCGCGATCTATGGGACAAGTTTCCGCTGTTCCGGCAGGTCCTCAACATGGCGCCGCGCATGCGCTCGGGCGCGCCTTGCCAGGAGATCGTGCTCGAGGGAAACGAGGTCGACCTCGCCCGCCTGCCGGTGCAGACGTGCTGGCCCGGGGATGCGGGCCCGCTCATCACCTGGGGCCTCACCGTGACGCGTGGCCCGACCAAGCCGCGCCAGAACCTGGGCATCTATCGGCAGCAGGTGCTCGGTCCGAACCGCCTCATCATGCGCTGGCTTGCCCACCGCGGGGGCGCCCTGGACTTTCAGGACCACCAGAGAACGAATTCCGGAGCGCCCTTTCCGGTCGCCGTGGTGCTCGGGGCCGACCCCGCCACCACGCTTGCCGCGGTGACGCCGGTGCCGGACACCCTCGGCGAATATCAGTTCGCCGGCCTCTTGCGCGGGGCGCGCACCGAGCTCGCCAAGTGCATCGGCAGCGACCTTCAGGTTCCGGCAACTGCCGAGATGATTTTGGAAGGAATCATCAAACAAGAGGATTTGGCGGACGAAGGACCCTTTGGCGATCACACCGGCTACTACAACGAGGTCGAGCGCTTTCCGGTGATGACGGTCGAGCGCATCACCATGCGGCGCGACCCGATCTACCACTCGACCTATACCGGCAAGCCGCCCGACGAGCCGGCGATCCTCGGGATGGCGCTGAACGAGCTCTTCGTGCCGCTGCTCACCAAGCAGTTCCCCGAGATCCTGGATTTCTATCTGCCGCCGGAAGGCTGCTCCTACCGCCTTGCGGTCGTGCGCATGAGGAAGCAGTACCCTGGGCACGCAAAACGCGTGATGTTCGGGGTGTGGAGCTTTCTGCGGCAGTTCATGTATACGAAGTTCATCGTCGTCTGCGACGACGACATCGACGTGCGCGACTGGAAAGAGGTGGTCTGGGCCATGACCACGCGGGTCGACCCTGCGCGCGACACCACGCTGGTCGAGAATACGCCGATCGACTACCTGGATTTCGCGAGCCCGGTTGCGGGACTCGGCTCGAAGCTAGGCATCGACGCCACCCATAAGTGGCCCGGCGAGACCGGGCGCCGCTGGGGCCGGCCGATCGTCATGGACTCTGAGGTCCGCCGGAAGGTCGATTCGATCTGGCGGGACCTCGGCCTGTAGCGGCGCCCTTGCCTGTAGCGGCGCCCTTGCCTGCCGCGCCCTCGTAGACCCACTCGAGCATCGCGTTCAGCGCCGGCTCGCCCTCCGAGCTCGCGCGGGGATGGTTGATGAGCATCACGACGAGATGGCGCTGCCCGTGGCGGTCGAGCACGTACCCCGCGATCGAGCGTGCGTCCTGCAGGAGGCCGGTCTTGATATGCGCATGGCCGGCGATGCCGGCGCCGAGCAGGCGCTTCTTCATCGTCCCGTCGGCGGCGACGACCGGGAGCGACGACACGAACTCGGGCATCACCGCGCTTTTCCAGGCCGCCTGCAGGACTGCTGCGAGCGTCGCGGCGCTCGCGCGTTCGAGCCGCGACAGACCGGAGCCGTTTTCCATCACCAGCTCCGGCGCCTTGATGCCTCTTTGGACCAGAAGCTGCCTGATCGCAACCAGGCCGAGCTCCGGCCGCGCAGGCGCGCCGCCCATTTCGGCGGCCAGGGTGAGGTACAGCTGCCGCGCCATCACGTTGTTGGAGAACTTGTTGATGTCGCGCACGATCTCGGCGAGCGGCTCCGATTCGTGCAGGTAGACGAGGCGCGCCGCGGGCGATGCCGAGCCTTGCCGCACCACGCCCGCCCAACTCCCGCCCATCTCGGCCCAAAGCTGCTTCACCATCGCCGCGACGTATTCCTGCGGCTCGTAGAGCGCGACGTTGAGCTCCTTCTCGCCGCAGGAGAGCGGATAGGCGCCGGTGAACGATGCGCGCGGCGGCTTGGAGCGAAAGTCGGCCTGGATCAGGCTGCGGAAGGCCTTGCCCTCGGGACAGCCGCCTTCGGCGAGCTTGAGCGAGTTGACGAGCTCGAGCCCCGGCAGCGCTGGCTCCGCGAAGACGCGCACCCCGGCGTCGGCCGGCAGAAAGGTGAACCGCAGCGACTTGAAGTTGACCAGCAGGGCGTCGGGGGCGACGTTGTAGGGCCTGAACGCGTCGTCGTCGATGCGCCCATCGGCCACGGGCCCGAACCAGGAGCGGTCCAGCACGAGATCACCGCGGATGTCGCGGATGCCGCGCCCCTGCAGGGCGCGCAACAGCATCCAGAAGCTCTCCAGGTTCAGCTTCGGATCGCCGTAGCCTTTGAGCACCACGTCGTTGCCGTCGAGATAGACCTCGGTCTTCCATCGGTAGGCCGGTCCCAACAGCTCGAGGGCGGCATACGTGGTCACCAGCTTCATGACCGACGCCGGATTCATGCTGTCTCGCGCCTCGTGGACCAGCTCCGGCTGGCCGACGCCGACCTCCTGCACCACCGCGCCGACGCTCGAGGCGGGGATCCCCGCCGCCTTCAGGGCTTGCAGGACGGGGCGCGGCAGCTCCGCCCATGCGCTCCAACCCGAGGCCAAGCCAAAAATAAAGGCGAATGTCTTGAAAACCCTGAGCGTCATCTCTATCATTAGCACTCGTCCGGACTGAGTGCTAGCAGAGCCCAATACGGGCCCAATGCGGGCCGAAGTCCCGGTTATTGCGGCCATGGGCGGAGGATTCCAGCCCTAAGCCATTGTACTACATCGTTTTTCTATTTTGATTTGGGAGATCGCATGAATATCCGTCCGCTGCACGACCGCGTGATCGTCAAGCGCATCGAAGAGGAGCGCAAGTCCGCCGGGGGCATCGTCATTCCCGACACTGCGGCCGAGAAGCCCGACCAGGGCGAAATCGTTGCCGTAGGCAAGGGCAAGAAGGACGACCAAGGCAAGCTGATTCCCATCGACGTCAAAGTCGGAGACCGGGTGCTGTTCGGCAAGTACTCGGGCCAGACGGTGAAGGTCAAGGGTGATGAGCTCCTCGTCATGCGCGAGGAAGACATCATGGGCGTCATCGAAGGCGCGTAACCAGTTTCTAGACAGGAGAGAGCAGCAATGCCAGCCAAAGAAGTACGTTTCCACGAAGGCGCGCGCGTCAAGATGGTTCATGGCCTGAACATCCTGGCCGATGCGGTGAAAGTGACACTGGGGCCCAAGGGCCGCAACGTCGTGCTCGAGCGCTCGTTCGGCGCCCCGACCGTCACGAAGGACGGAGTCTCGGTCGCCAAGGAGATCGAGCTCAAGGACAAGTTCGAGAACATGGGCGCGCAGATGGTGAAGGAAGTGGCGTCCAAGACCTCCGACGTCGCCGGCGACGGCACCACCACCGCGACGGTTCTCGCCCAGGCGATCGTGCGCGAAGGCATGAAGTTCGTCGCTTCGGGCATGAACCCGATGGACCTCAAGCGCGGCATCGACAAGGCCGTGATCGCGGTGGTCGAAGAGCTGAAGAAGATCTCCAAGCCCTGCTCGAGCTCCAAGGAAATCGCGCAGGTCGGCTCGATCTCGGCGAATGCGGATGCCAACATCGGCAAGATCATCTCCGACGCGATGGACAAAGTCGGCAAAGAAGGCGTGATCACGGTCGAGGACGGCAAGTCGCTCGAAAACGAGCTCGATCTGGTCGAGGGCATGCAGTTCGACCGCGGCTATCTGTCGCCCTACTTCATCAACAACCCCGAGAAGCAGATCGCGGTGCTCGAGGATCCCTACATCCTCCTGCACGACAAGAAGATCTCGTCCATTCGCGAGCTGCTGCCGATCCTCGAGCAGGTCGCCAAGGCCGGCAAGCCGCTCCTCATCATCGCCGAGGAAGTCGAAGGCGAAGCGCTCGCGACCCTGGTGGTCAACAACATCCGCGGCATTCTGAAGACGGTCGCGGTGAAGGCGCCGGGCTTCGGCGACCGCCGCAAGGCGATGCTGGAGGACATGGCGGTTCTCACCGGCGGCACGGTGATCAGCGAGGAGCTCGGCCTCAAGCTCGAGAACGCCACGCTGAAGGACCTCGGCCGCGCGAAGAAGGTCGAGGCCGGCAAGGAGAACACCACCATCATCGACGGCGCGGGCGAGAAGAAGCAGATCGAGGCGCGGGTGAAGCAGATCCGCGTGCAGATCGACGAGGCGACCAGCGACTACGACAAGGAGAAGCTGCAGGAGCGCGTGGCGAAGCTCGCCGGCGGCGTTGCGGTGATCAAGGTCGGCGCCGCCACCGAGGTCGAGATGAAGGAGAAGAAGGCCCGGGTCGAGGACGCGCTGCATGCGACCCGCGCTGCGGTCGAGGAAGGCGTCGTCCCGGGCGGCGGCGTGGCGTTCATCCGCGCCAAGCAGGCCCTCGAGGGCAAGCTCAAGGGCGAGAACCACGATCAGGATGCCGGCATCAAGATCGTGATGAAAGCGCTCGAAGAGCCGATGCGTATCATCGTCGACAACAGCGGCGCCGAGCCCTCGGTGGTGCTGAACAAGGTGCTCGAGAACAAGGGCAACTACGGCTTCAACGCCCAGACCGAGGAGTTCGGCGATCTCGTGGCGCAGGGCGTCATCGACCCGACCAAGGTCGCGCGCACCGCGCTGCAGAACGCTTCTTCGGTCGCCGGCCTGATGCTCACCACCGACGCGAGGGTGGCGGAGCTGGTGGAAGAGAAGAAGGGCGCAGGCGGCCACTCCCATGGCGGCATGCCCGACATGGGCGGCATGGGCGGGATGGACATGTAACGCGCTGTTCCCGAAAGTAAGAAAGGAAGAGGGCCCGAAAGGGCCCTTTTCTTTTTGCACTGCGGCTTGTATTAAACTGCCCTGAGGAGGGCTGATGCGGATACTGGTGGCCGAGGACGACGCGGTCCTCGCCGAAGGCGTGATGCAGACGTTGCGCCAGTCCGGCTATGCGGTCGACCGCGTGCAGAACGGCGCCGAGGCCGACAGCGCGCTCGCCGCCAATCAGTTCGATCTTCTGATCCTCGATCTCGGCCTGCCGAAGAGGTCCGGACTCGAGGTCCTCAGGCGCCTGCGGGCGACCGATTCGCGGGTTCCCGTGCTGATCCTTACCGCGCTCCACGGCGTGAGCGACCGCGTGCGCGGCCTCGATGCGGGTGCCGACGATTATCTCGCTAAGCCCTTCGACCCTGCCGAGCTGGAGGCGAGGGTGCGCGCGCTCACGCGGCGCGGCATGGCGGGCTGCCCGACACTGCTCCAGCATGGCGCGCTCACGTACGACCAGGTCGGCCGCAGTGCGCGCCTCCACGGCACGCCGCTCGAGCTTTCGGCGCGCGAGCTTTCCCTGCTCGAGGTATTCCTGCAGCGCGCCGGGCGGCTCGTCTCAAAGGACCAGCTCGTGTCGCATCTGTGCGAATGGGGCGAAGAGGTGTCGCCGAACGCGATCGAGGTCTACGTGCATCGCCTGCGCAAGAAGCTCGAGCCCGGCGGCGTGCGCATCGCGACCGTGCGCGGGCTCGGCTACAGCCTGGAAAAGCCCTCGAGCCACGAGTCCTTCGTGCAAACTCCCGCCGCGCCGCTGAGCCGCAGCTCCTAGCCGCGCCGGCGCCGGATGGACGCGGGGTATAATTCGCGCCTCGAAAAGCACGGCGTCCTGCCGCGCTTCCCGGACGGCCAAGTAGCTCAGTTGGTAGAGCAGCGGACTGAAAATCCGTGTGTCGGTGGTTCAATTCCGCCCTTGGCCACCATGACTCTTAAGAGCACTCCTTGACGTACTTGTACGGGTAGTCCGGCTCGCGATAGCCGTGCCGCTTCTGCCGCTTCGGCAGCTTCACCTTCTCGCGCGGCGCCGTCTTATAGGGAATCTGCTCGAGAAGGTGGGTGATGAGGTTGAGCCGTGCGCGGCGCTTGTCATTGGAGCGCACGACGTGCCACGGCGCGAAGTCGGTGTCGGTCGCCTCGAACATGTCGTCACGCGCCCTCGAGTAGTCGTACCAGCGGCTGAAGGACTTGAGATCCATCGGCGAGAGTTTCCAGATCTTGCGCCCGTCGTCGATGCGCGATTCGAGCCGGCGCGTCTGCTCGTCCTCGCTCACCTCGAGCCAGTACTTGATGAGGATGACGCCGGAATCCACGATCGCCTTCTCGACCCCCGGCACCGCCTTCAGGAACTTCTTCACCTCATCGTCCGAGCAGAAGCCCATCACCCGCTCCACGCCGGCGCGGTTGTACCAGCTGCGGTCGAAGATTACGACCTCGCCCGCCGCCGGCAGGTGCGGCAGGTAGCGTTGGATGTACATCTGGCTCTTTTCGCGCTCGGTCGGCGCCGTCAGGGCGATCACGCGGAACACGCGCGGGCTCACGCGCTCCGTGATCGCCTTGATCGTGCCGCCCTTGCCGGCGCCGTCGCGTCCTTCGAACACGATGCAGATCTTGAGTCCCTTGTGCTTGACCCACTCCTGCAGCCGGACGAGCTCGACGTGCAGCTTCTCGAGCTCCTTGTCGTACTCCTTGCGCTTGAGCTTGTCTTTCGGCGCCGCGTGCTCGCTGGCGCCGCCATTACCCTTTTTCTTCCGGTTCATCGGTGTTCCTCTGCTCGATCGATCAGTCTTCTCCGTACGCTGCGGGGGCGATATTGGCCTTTGGTCCCATCGTTCCAGCGAACCGGGGCGGGCGGACCTGTGAAGTAAGTCACATTTGCAGCCCGATTCACGCCACGGGCGAGAAGCGCGCGCTATAGAATTTCCTGCGTTGGGGGGGCCTTTACGGACGGAGGCCCCGATGATCGTGCAATTTCCGGATGTAAGGGCGCTGCGGATCGCAGCGCTCGCCGCGTGCCAGGCCGAGTTTCTGGCGATCACTCGCACTGCGAGCGCGCTCGCCCGCGTGGTCCCGATAAAGAAAAGCCCCGGCAGGTGGGGACCTGAGGACCGGGGCTTGAACCGCGCATGGGCCGCGCGGAAGCGCGCACAGTAGCCGCTAATGCCGGTGTGTACACGGTGGATTCACTATCTGTGTGAATAAGGCTGTGGGAAAGCGGTGGTTAACCCCGGCCGTAGACCTCGGATTTCCCATCGCAATCGCGGTTTACGGGATGTACCTGCCGAGGAATCTGCTTTCTTGCAAGCTGGGCAGATGGCTATTTCTAGCCTATGAGCCCGGGCCGCCCGTTGGTCTGGCTGAGAAGGCCCCGCCACCGCGGGGCTTTCTCATCGCGACCCCTCCTCCGTGGTAGAAACTGCTACGCAGACGCAGTTTGCTTCAATCCACTATATTTCCCGGTCCTGCCGCGACGGAACGATCCGCGCGGCGCATCAAATGCGGCATGAGCGATAAACAAAGCGGCAGCCCTCTCGAGCTCTCCGATCCCTACCGGCA
>JBJMWH010000179.1:0-6370 GCA_045810245.1 Burkholderiales bacterium
CTCGAGCGCAAGGTGTGCAAGCTCGTGTGCATCTCGGCGGTGCCGCCGCACGCCGCCGCCCACGCGGGACACCTGTGCAAGCGCCTCAAGGGCCGCCTTCCCGGGATCAGGGTGGTCGTCGCCCTGTGGGCCGACGAGACCTCGGACAAGCTGAAAGCGCGCCTGGCCGATGCCGGCGTCGACCACGTCGTCGGGCGCCTGCCGGAGGCGATCGACAAGCTGCGCGAGCTGCAGCAGCTAAAATCAGCGACGGACCCCGTTTATGTCGGCGCTCACCGATCTGCACGTCGCGGTAAGGCAGGGGAACCTCCCGGCGCTTAGGGCGCTGCTCGAGGAGCACCCGCGGCTCGCGAACGCGCGCAGCGAAACCGATCCGCGAGGCACCTATCCGCTGCACGTCGCCGCCGAATTGGGGCAGACCGAGGCCGCGAAACTGCTGCTGGAGCACGGCGCCGACGTTACGCTCCTCGACTCGGAGAATGATGCAATCGCGTTGTCCTGGAGCGCCTTCTTCGGCCGCCCCGGCGTCACCAAGGTGCTGCTCGAGGCGGGGTCCGACCGGGAGCAGCGCAACAAGCACGGCCTGACCGCGCTCGACTGCGCGACCGGCGGCGCGCAGGGGCAGTGGCAGCGTTTTTCCAATGCCTCGCTCGAGGACTGGCGCCGATGCGTCGAGCTCCTGCAACGCATTTGATTGTCATAACGAGATGAAGCTCGCCGCCCAGATCGCCGCCGCGCTGGTCGCCGCGCTCCACCTGTACTTCTTGGTGCTGGAGATGTTCCTCTGGACCCGGCCGTTCGGGCGGCGCACCTTCGGATTGACCCCCGAGTTCGCCGCGGCCTCGAAGTCGCTCGCGGCGAACCAGGGCCTCTACAACGGCTTCCTCGCCGCGGGCATCGCGTGGGGGTTGTGGCTCGGCGACGCGGGCCGCGGCGTGATGCTGTTCTTTCTCGCGTGTGTCGTGGTCGCCGGCATCTTCGGCGCCGTCACCGTCAGCCGCAAAATTCTGATGGTGCAGGCGCTTCCCGGCGTGATCGCGTTGGCGCTCGTCTGGCTCGCAGCTTAGGCCGGGCCTGCGAAAGAAGCTTGTCGCGCACGCTTAGCTTTCTGTACAGTGGCCCGACATCCAATGAGGAGGATCCATGAAGCGCGCTTTGATCACGATCATCTTTGCAATGGGCGCGTTACCGCTCGCAACGCCGGCGCAGGACAAGGTCATCCGCGTCGGGGTGCTGATGCCGATCTCGGGCCCGGGCTCGTACTTCGGCGTGATGGGCAAGGAGGGCATCGACCTCGCGCTCGAGCAGGTGGCGAAGACCGACCTCAAGGGCTACAAGCTGCAGGTGCAGTACGAGGACTCGGCGTGCAGCCCCCTGCAGGCCACCAATACGGTCAAGCGCGTGCTGGATCAATTCAAGCCGCACATCGTGATCGGCGAGGAGTGCTCCGACGCCTCGCTCGCCATCGCGCCGATCCTCGAGCAGGCGAAGGTGGTGCAGCTGAACGCCGGCTCGGTGACCATGAAGCTCACCGAGTCGGGCTACAAGTACGTGTTCCGCATCTTCCCGAACGCCGAGCAGCAGAGCGCGCCGCTCGTCAAGGTGGCGCGCGATCACCTGAAAGCCCAGACCGCGGTGATTCTCTATGAGAAGACCAACGCCGGCAACGACAACGCCGAGGGCTTCGAGAAGCCGTTCGTAAGCGCGGGCGGCAAGGTGCTGGCGAAGATCGACTTCGGCCGCGACGTGAACGACTTCACCGCGATCGCGACGCGCATCGCCTCGCTCGGCAAGGTCGACGTGCTGCCGACCTTCGCGCTCGAGGGCCAGCAGGTGCGCTTGTCGCAGGCGCTCGCGCAGGCGAAGGTGGTGAAGGGCGGCGGCGGGCAGGGCGTGCAAATGGGCTCGATCTGGCTGCCCTGGGGGTACGACCAAAAGGCCGGCCAGGCCGCGGTCGGCTACGTGCGCATCGTGCAGTTCGACCCCAACGAGAAGAGAAAGGTGGTGCAGGACTTCATCAAGGCGTTTCAGGCGAAGTACGGTGCCGACAAGACCCCGACGCACATCAACGCCCACGCGTACGACACGATCCTGCTGGTGGCCGAGGCAGTCCGCCGCGGCGCGAAGGACTCGGAGACGATCCGCGAGCAGTTCACCAAGTTCAAGGACGTCGAGGTCACCACCGGCAAGATCAGCTTCGACCGGAAGGGCCAGAACGCCGACCTCTCGGTGGTCCACTTCGTCGAGACGCAGAAGGACCTGTCCTGGAAAGGACTGAGCTGGCAATAGACGAAATGCGCCGGCAATAAACCCAATGAGCTGGCAGTAAGCGAAGAGAATCGTTCCCGCGAAGGCGGGAACCCCGTGACGGAGCTCCTACCGCTCGTCGTTCAGCAGTCCGTCAACGGGGTCTACCTGGGCTGCCTCTACGTGATGGTGGCGCTCGGCCTCACCCTGATCTACGGGGTGCTGAACCAGATCAACTTCGCCCACGCCGACTTCGTCACCGTCGGCGCCTTCACCGCCTTCTTCACCGTGACGCGCTTCGCCACCAAGGCGCTCGGCATTCCCGACACCGGCGCCTACCTGCTTTCCTTATTTGCCGCCCTGGGAGCAGGTGCGCTCCTCGGCTGGCTCGTGAGCGCCGCGGTGTTCGCGCCGTTGCGCCGCCGAGGCGCCGACGAGCTGCGGCCGCTCATCGCCACCATCGGCGTGTCGGTGCTGCTCGAAAACGGCCAGCTCGCCCTCTTCGGCCCGATCCCCTACCAGTTCGACTCGCCGCTCGCGCGCGAGACGATCCGCCTGGGGCCGATCTTCTTCAGCGGGCAAAGCGCACTGGTCGTCGCGGTGTCGGTGGCCGCGATCGCCGCGCTCTACGCCTTCATGCGCTTCAGCTTCATGGGCAAGGCGCTGCGCGCCGTGGCGCAGGACCGCGAGACCGCCGGCCTCATGGGCATCAACGAGAACCTGGTGATCGCGCTCACCATCGTGATCGCCTCGGCGCTCGCCGGCGTGGCCGGCGCGATGCTGGGGCCGGTGGTCGTCCTCACGCCCTTCACCGGCGCCTCGCTCATCGTCAAGGCCTTCGCCATCGTCATCATCGGCGGCTTCGGCAACATGGAAGGCACCATCATCGCCGGGCTCCTGGTCGGCATCATCGAGGCCTTCACCGTCCAGTACCTCGGCTCCGGGCTCATCGACCTCGTGGTGTTCGCCATGCTGCTTGCGATGCTCGTGCTCCGGCCGACCGGCCTCATCGCGGAACGAAAGGAAGAGAACGTCTGAGCTCGCGCCTTTTCAGCATGCTGATTTCCATAGGGGTGATTGCGGCGCTACCCTGGCTCCTCGGCAGCGGCTACTGGCGCGGCATCCTGGTGCTGTGCGCGATGAATGTGCTGCTCGCGCTGTCGCTCAATCTCGTGCTCGGCTACACCGGCCAGTTGAACCTCGGGCAGTCGGCGTTCTTCGGCATCGGCGCCTACGTCTCGACCATCCTCATCAAGACCTACGGCTGGAACTTCTGGCTCGCCGCGCTCGCCGCGGTGGGCGCCGCGGGGCTGGTCGGCGTGGCGCTCGCCGCCTTCGCGGTGCGGCTGCGCGGACACTATCTCGCCATCGCCTCGCTCGGCTTCGCGGTGATCACATACCAGGTGCTCGTCAACTGGGAAAG
This sequence comes from Burkholderiales bacterium, assembly GCA_045810245.1. GTDB lineage: Bacteria > Pseudomonadota > Gammaproteobacteria > Burkholderiales > SG8-39 > SCGC-AG-212-J23. The sequence continues at coordinate 3,671 of JBJMWH010000179.1, forward strand.
CGTCACGCAGGGCGTGCGTGGCATCTACGGCATCCTGCCGCCGGTGCCGGGCGCGGTGGCGCTCTTCTACCTGGTCGCGGGCATCGGCCTGGTCGTGTACTTCCTGCTCGACAACCTGGTACGTTCCCCGGTCGGCGACACGCTGCGCGCGATCCGCGAGGACGAGGTGTCGGCGGCCGCGCTCGGCGTCAACGCCGCCGTCTGGAAGGCCTTCGCCTTCGGTCTGGGCGCCGCGATCGCCGGCCTCGCCGGCTGCTTCTACCCGGGTTTCGTCGGCACGCTGGTGCCCGACGCCTTCGGCATCGTCGAGTCGTTCACCATGATGGCAATGGTGATCGTCGGCGGCATGGGCACCATGATCGGGCCCGTGATCGGGGCGATCGTGCTCACCTTCCTGCCCGAGCTCCTGCGCGGCTTCGGCGAGCTTCGGCTCATGGTCTACGGCCTGGCCCTGACCTTGGTAGTGATCTTCATGCCAGGTGGCATCGTCCAGGCATGGATTGCTTTCAGAAACAAACTGGCATGACGGCGCTTCTCAAAGCAGAAAAGCTGCGCAAGAGCTTCGGCGGCGTGCGCGCCGTATACGACGTCTCCGTCGACGTTCCTCCTGGCTCGATCTTCGCGTTGATCGGTCCGAACGGCGCCGGCAAGTCGACCCTGCTGAACCTCCTCTCCGGCGTCTATCAGCCCGATTCGGGCTCTCTCTCCTTCGATCAAGCCAACCTGATCGGGCTGCCGGCGTATGAGCGCGCGCGGCTCGGCATCGCCCGCACCTTCCAGAAAATCCGCCTCTTCAAGCAGCTCACCCTGCTCGAGAACGTGCTCGCCGGCTTCCATATCCACCAGGACGTGCCGCTGTGGAAGTGCTTTCTTCCGGGCGGGGTAGGGCGATTCCGCGACGAGGCGATGGATCTTCTTTCCTCTGTGGGTCTTGGAAGCAGGAGCAACGATCGGGCCGGCGCGCTTTCCTATGGCCAACAGCGCATGCTCGAGATTGCCCGGGCGCTCGCCACACGGCCGAAGCTCTTCATGCTCGACGAGCCGGCCGCAGGTCTCAACTCGGCTGAAGTCGGGTTTCTCCTTGAAAGACTTTCCCTGATCCGCAAAGGCGGCGCGACCGTCATCGTGGTCGAGCACAACATGGACCTCGTGATGAACATCGCCGAGCGCGTCCTGGTCATGGACCACGGCGTGCGCCTCTTCGAGGGCACGCCGCGCGAAGTGCAGGCGAACCCGGGCGTGATCGAGGCCTACCTGGGCGGTGCCTTTGCTTCTTAAAGTAGAAGAATTAGAACTTGCGTACGGCGAGGTAGCCGCCGTGCGCGACCTGTCCTTCGAGGTCGCCGAAGGCGAGATCGTCAGTCTGATCGGCGCCAACGGCGCCGGCAAAAGCACCACCATGCGCGGCGTCGCCGGGTCGATGCTTTCCAGAAAGGGAAAGATTCTTTTTGATGGAGTCGACGTCACGCGACTGCCGGCCCATGCACGCAACGCCGCCGGCATCGCACTCGTGCCCGAAGGCCGGCGCGTCTTCCCGGCGCTCAGCGTGCGCGAGAACCTCGAGATGGGCGGCTTCAAATATCGGAAGGACCAAAAAAAAGTAAACCGGCTCCTCGAGCGCGCCATGGCCAGCTTTCCCCGCCTGCGCGAGCGCGCCTCGCAGCCCGCCGGCACGCTTTCGGGCGGCGAGCAGCAGATGCTCGCCCTCTCGCGCGCCCTCATGTCCGAGCCGCGCCTCCTTTGCATGGACGAACCCTCGCTCGGCCTGGCGCCGATCATCGTTCAGGAGATCTTCCGCAGCATCCGGGCAGTGAACGCCGCCGGCACCAGCATCCTGCTGGTCGAGCAGAACGCGCGCTACGCCCTCGAGACGGCAAGCCGGGGCTACGTCCTCCAGACCGGCGCCATCATCGCGAGCGGCGCATGCGCGGATCTGAAGCGCGATGAACGCGTTAAGGAAGCCTACCTTGGACGAAAATAGAAAATCGGGGTCAGAGCCCGGTTTTCGCCTCTTCTTGGTTTCGGGCTCTGACCCCGATTTTGGGGTTCATGACTCATGACCGACAGCTACTCGCTCAACGGCAAGGCCGCAATCGTCACCGGCGCCGGTGGCGGCATCTGCCGCGCCATCGCGACCACCTTCGCGCACGCAGGCGCGACGGTAGCCTGCCTCGACGTCAACCTCAAGAATGCCGACGAAACGGCGCGGCTCGCGGGGCAGGGCGCCTTCGCCATCGCCTGCGATGTCTCGTCCGAGTCCGACACCAAAGCGGCGGTCGAGCGTGCGGCGAAGGCCTTCGGCCGCCTCGACATCCTGGTGAACGGCGCCGCCATGAGCGATCCCACCGCCACCGTCCTCGACCTCGACCTCGCCGCCTGGAACAAGATCTTCGCGACCAACCTCGGCGGCGCCTTCCTCATGAGCCGCTGGACCATCCCGCACATGATCGCCGCCGGCGGCGGCTCCATCATCCACATCGCTTCGCAGCTCGGCACCGTCGGCACCCCCGGCCGCGTCGCCTATTGCTCCACCAAGGGCGCCCTCATCACCATGGCCAAGGCCATGGCCGCCGACCACGCCGCCCAGAACATCCGCGTCAACACCCTCTCACCCGGGGCGGTGGAAACCGAGCGCATGCTGCGCTTCGGCTCGATGGAAAAAGCTCGCGAAGTCCTCGGCTCCAAGCACCTCATGAAGCG
>JBJMWH010000180.1:0-8992 GCA_045810245.1 Burkholderiales bacterium
TTGAGGAGCGCCTCCCAGCCGACCTCGCCGCACCAGCGATCGAGCCGTGCCATGTCGATTCCCGCCACTTTGTAGTCGTGAAACCGGTATTCCACACCGTGTTGGTCGAGCCAGGCGCGCGCTTTTTTCACGGTGTCGCAGTTGCGGATGCCGTACAGGATCACTGCTTTCATCGCGGTTTCTGACGTCCGGGACGCATAGAGGGCCTGTATTGTATTTGCAGACACCGTGATGACGCAGGTCGCGGCCGACGCGCTCGGCATCCCCGTCGAGCGCATCGCTTTCGAGCTCGGCGACACGCTTATGCCGCCCGCCGGCGTCTCGGGTGGCTCGACCACCGTGGCGAGCGTCGCCCCGGCGGTGAAGGCCGCGTGCGAGGCGGCGCGCGCGAAAAAGGAAGCCGCCGTCGCGGCCGGCCGGCCGAACGAGCTGATCGAGGCCCAGGCGCACGCCGAGGAGAGCGCGGCGACGAAAAAGTTCGGCACCCGCTCGTTCGGCGCCGTGTTCTGCGAGGTTCGCGTCGACGAGGACCTCGGTGTCATTCGAGTGCCGCGCATCGTCGGGGCGTACAGCGTCGGGCGGCTCATGAACTCGAAGCTCGCCCGCAGCCAGCTCATCGGCGGCCTCGTCTGGGGCGTGAGCATGGCGCTCTTCGAGGAGACGCAGCTCGACCCGCGCGACGGGCGCATCGTCAACGCCAATCTCGCCGAGTACCACGTCCCGGTGAACGCCGACATCGGTGCGATCGATGTCAGCTTCTGCGACGAGAATGACACCAACTTCAACCCGGTCGGCGCGCGCGGCATCGGCGAGATCGGGATCACCGGCATCCCGGCCGCGGTCGCGAACGCGGTGTATCACGCGACCGGCCGGCGCATCCGCAGGTTGCCGATCCGCCTCGACGCTCTGATCTAGAAATTCACGCCGGTCATGCGCCCCGCGCGGATCGCGAACCAGAGCTCGACCCGGTCCTGCACCGCCAGCGCGCCGCCGAGTACCGAGAACGGCTCGATGCCGAAATCGGTCTGGTTGATGGCGAAGCGGCCGCTGGCCTCGATGCGCTCGGCTCCAGCATCGATCTTCGCCGGAATGCTAAGCGCACGCGTCACGCCGTGGAGCGAAAGCTCGGCCTGCACCGCGCCGCGCTCCACCGCGCGGATGCGCAGCACCACGAAGGGAAAGCGCTCGGCCTCGAGCACCTTCGCGAGCATGTTGCTGCGCGTCCCAGCGATGTCCGATTCGCTCGGGGTGCTTTCGAAGCCGGCGGCGGCGCGCTGCGCCGGATCGTCGACCACCAGGCTCTCCACCGCGACGTACAAGTCGGCGCGGCCCTTGTCGGCGTCGATGAAGCCGCCGGGCTCCTGGCTCGAGACGACATGGTCATGGCCCAACTTCGCCAGCCGTCCGCCGCGGTAGACGCGCACCGCGACCAGCGAATTGCCCGATTCGACCCGGTAGACCCTGGCGCCGTGCCCGGCTGCCTCGCGATAGTAGGCGGCGTCGAGGTCGGGCGTCCCGGCGCGCCGCGCCTCCGGCGGCGCCGACGGCGGCACCTGAGCGCACCCGGTCACGAGCAACGCGGCGCCGAGCAGGACGCGACAGGTCCGGCCCACTCAGCCTTCCTTGCGCAGGCGCAGGTTGAACTTGACCCGCACGCCGAGGCCGATGGTGTTGCCGTTCGCCCACTCGCCCGTGCCGATGCCGAACTGCAGGCGCTCGACGTTCAACTCGCCTTCCATCGTCGCCGCGTTGGCTGAATCCTGCCAGCTGAACGGCACCTCGAGCTCCTTCTTCATCCCTTTCAGGCTCAGCACGCCGCGGGCGAGATAGCGCCCCGGCGCGACGCGCCGGATGTCCTCGGCATGGAACTCGGCCTGGGGGAAGCGCACGAAGTCGAACCATTCCGGGCCGCGGATCGCGCGATTGACATCGCCGCTCTTCATGTCCGCGCTCGTGATCTTGACCGTGACGTCGAGCTTCGCGCCCTCGGGCTTGTCCGGCTCGAAGCGCGCGAGCCGCGTGTCGAATTCCTTGAACACGCCGGGCGCCGCGTTTTTCTCGAAGCTGGCGATGAACTCCAGGCGGCTCGGCGCAGGATCCATCTTCCAGTCCGCGGCGAGCGCCTGAGTGCTTATGAAAACACAAAATGTGAGGAGCAATCCGTGCCTCACGCACGCCTCCATGAAGCCGGCAGCATGCGCCGCAGGACGTCGTTCCGCTTGATCATGTGATGTCTCAGCGCGGCTCCGATATGGGCAGCGAGCACAAGGCAAAGTGCAACCAGCAGGGAGAAATGCGCCAGCTTGGCCAGCTCCTCCAGGTGCTCGTCGGGCGGGACAAGCGATGGCAGCGGCACGAGCCAGAACACGCTGAACGGCACCCCTGCGGCGGAATTGATCAGCCAGCCGGAAAGCGGCAGCGCAAGCGCGAGCGCGTAAAGAGCCGCATGGCTCGCGTGGGCGGCGTGGCGCTCCCAGGGCGGCGTCTGCGGCGGCAGCGCCGGGCTGCGATTCGCCAGTCGCCATGCCAGGCGCGCCAGCATGAGCACCAGGATCAGCATGCCGGTCGACTTGTGCCACACGAAGAGCTCGAGCTTCAGGGGCGACAGCCGCCACAGCGCCGCCGCAGAGCCCAGAGCGATCTGCACGAGGATCAGGAGCGCCACTGTCCAATGAAAGAACTTGGCGGGCGCGCCCCAGGCGTGAGCGGTATTGGCCAGCATCGGTCCCACTGTACTACTTCGCCCTTGTTCCTCGCGTTGCGCTTTTATTTCAGATTGGTAACGCCGCAGATCACTCCCATTCGATTGTGGCCGGCGGCTTCGACGAGATGTCGTAGGTCACGCGGTTCACGCCGCGCACCTCGTTGATGATGCGATTGGACACGCGCGCAAGCAGCTCGTGCGGCAGAGGCGCCCAATCGGCGGTCATGAAGTCGGACGTCTGCACCGCGCGCAGCGCCACCACGTATTCGTAGGTGCGCCCATCGCCCATCACGCCGACCGAGCGCACCGGCAGGAAGACGGCGAAAGCCTGCGCCGTCTTTTCGTACCAGCCTTCCTTTCGCAGCTCGTCGATAAAGATCGCATCGGCCCGCTGCAGAAGATCGATATAGGTTTTTTCGATTGCACCGAGAATCCGAACTCCGAGCCCCGGTCCGGGGAACGGATGGCGGAACACCATCTCGCGCGGCAGACCGAGCGCGAGGCCGAGCTCGCGCACCTCGTCCTTGAAGAGCTCGCGCAACGGCTCGAGCAGCTTGAGGTGGAGCGTCTCGGGCAGCCCGCCCACGTTGTGGTGCGACTTGATGGTTTGCGCCTTCTTGCCGGTCGAATCACTGCGACCGCCGGCCGACTCGATGACGTCGGGATAGATCGTGCCCTGCGCGAGCCATCGGGCGTTGCGGATTCGCTTTGCTTCCCGCTGGAACACCTCGACGAAGCGCTTGCCGATGATCTTGCGCTTCTCCTCGGGATCCGAGACGCCGCGCAGGGCGGAGAGGAATTCCTCCGCGGCATCGACGTGCACCACTTTCACGTGCATGTGCTTGGCGAACGTGTCCAGGACATGCTTCGCCTCGTCCAGGCGCAGGAGCCCGTGGTCGACGAACACGCAGGTGAGCTGCTCGCCGATGGCGCGGTGGATGAGCGCGGCGGCGACCGAGGAGTCGACGCCCCCCGAGAGGCCGAGGATCACCTCTTCGCGTCCCACCTGTTCTTTTATGCGCTTGACAGATTCGAGAGCGTAATCGGGCATGCTCCAGTCGCCGCGGCAGCCGCAGATGTCGCGCACGAAGCGCTGCAGGATCTTCGTCCCCTGCCGCGTGTGGGTGACCTCGGGATGGAACTGCACGCCGTAGAAGCGCCGCGTCTCGTCGGCCATTCCCGCGATCGGGCACGCTTCGGTCGACGCCATGAGCCTGAACCCCGCGGGAAGCTCGGTGACCTTGTCGCCGTGGCTCATCCACACCTTCAGCATGCCGTGGCCTTCCGGCGAGTGCCAATCCTCGATGCCCTCGAGGAGGCGGGTGTGTCCGCGCGCGCGCACTTCGGCGTAGCCGAACTCGCGCACGCTCCCCGCCTCGACCCGGCCGCCGAGCTGCTGCGCCATGGTCTGCATGCCGTAGCAGATGCCGAGAACCGGCACGCCGGCTTCGAAGGCCGCCCGCGGCGCCTTGCCGGTCGACGCCTCGTAGGCCGACATGTGGCTGCCGGAGAGAATGATTCCGCTGGCGCCGAAGCCGCGCACGAAGTCGTCGCTGACGTCGTGGGGATGGATCTCGCAGTAGACCTTGGCTTCCCGGACCCGGCGCGCGATGAGCTGCGTGTATTGAGCGCCGAAATCGAGGATCAGGATCTTCTGGTGCACTGTAGTTAAGCCGGCCTTTTGGCTACCTGGGGTTACTCCACCCGATAGTTGGGCGCCTCTTTGACGATCTGCACGTCGTGCACGTGCGATTCGCGCATCCCGGCGCTGGTGATCTCCACGAACTGGGTGCGCGTGCGCAGCTCGTCGACGGTGGCGCTGCCGGTGTAGCCCATGCTGGCGCGCACCCCGCCTGCGAGCTGCTCGATCACCGAGACGACACTGCCCTTGTACGGGACGCGGCCCTCGACGCCCTCGGGCACCAGCTTGTCGACGTTCATCTCGGCGTCCTGGAAGTAGCGGTCGGCGGCGCCTTTCTGCATCGCGGCGAGCGAGCCCATGCCCCGGTACGACTTGTAGGAGCGGCCCTGATAGAGCTCGATCTCCCCGGGCGACTCCTCGGTCCCGGCGAAGAGCGACCCCAGCATCACGGCGTGCGCCCCGGCGGCGAGGGCCTTAGCCACGTCGCCGGAGTAGCGCACCCCGCCGTCGGCGATCAGCGGCACGTCGGTCTTCGCCAGCGCCTCGGCGACGTTCTGGATCGCGCTGATCTGCGGCACGCCGACCCCCGCGACGACGCGCGTGGTGCAGATCGACCCGGGCCCGATGCCGACCTTGACCCCGTCGGCCCCGTGGTCTACCAGCGCGCGGGCGCCCTCGCCCGTGCCGACGTTGCCGCCGACGACCTCGATCCTGAAATTCTTCTTGATCCACTGGACCCGGTCGAGCACGCCCTGGGCGTGGCCGTGCGCGGTGTCCACGACGATCACGTCCACCCCGGCCTCCACCAGTGCGGCGACGCGCTCCTCGGTGCCCTCGCCGACGCCGACCGCCGCCCCGACGCGGAGCTTCCCGTGCGGGTCCTTGGCGGCGTACGGATGCTCGCTTTCCTTGGTGATGTCCTTCACCGTCACCAGGCCCTTGAGATGGAACTCTTCGTCGATCACCAGCACCCGCTCGAGGCGGTGGCGGTGCATGAGCTCCTTCGCCTCCTCTCGGCTCGCGCCCTCGCGCACGGTGATGAGGCGCCGCTGCGGCGTCATGATCGCCTTCACCGGCTGGTCGAGGTTGGTCTCGAAGCGCAGGTCGCGGTTCGTGACGATGCCGACCACCTTGCCGGCCTTGACCACGGGGAACCCGGAGATGCGGTGCTCGCGCTGCAGCGCCATGACGTCGCGCACCGCCATTTCCGGCGAGACGGTCATCGGATCGCGCAGCACGCCCGACTCGAAGCGCTTGACCTTCGCCACCTCGGCGGCCTGCGCCGCGGCGGAAAGGTTCTTGTGCACGATGCCGATGCCGCCTTCCTGCGCGATGGCGATGGCGAGGCGCGCCTCGGTGACCGTGTCCATCGCCGCGGATACGAGCGGCAGGTTGAGCTCGAGCTTCCGGGTGAAGCGGGTCTTCAGCGAGACTTCTCGAGGCAGGACGCGGGAGTGGGCGGGAAGGAGGAGAACGTCGTCGAAGGTCAGCGCCTTCTGGATCACCCGCATGAGAATTCTTTCACGCAAAGCGGCATTATACGCGAGCGTTTGTGCAGACCTCCTTTGACCCTCTCGGTCAAAGCCGATAGTGTCGGCGCACCATGCTGAGAACTCTCGTACTGCTGAGCGGCCTGATTTGCGCGGGCACGCTCGCCGCTCAGTCCAAGTGGGTCGACAGGGACGGGCGGGTGACCTACGGCGACGCCCCGCCGGCGGGCGTCAACGCCGCGCCGATGCGCCGCTCGGCCGCTCCCCTGCCCCAGGCCGAGGACCCGGACAGGAAGGAAGACGCCAAGGACGGCAAGAAGCCGCTCACGCCGGCCGAGCAGGATGCGGCGTTCCGCAAGCGCCTGCAGGACGGGGAGAAGGAGCGCGAGAAGCAGGCGAAGACGGACAGCGACGCGGCCGCCAAGCGCGATAATTGCACGCGCGCGCAGGAATACGCACGCACGCTGGAGGGCGGACGCGTTACCGGTACCGACGCCAAGGGCGAGCGTTATTTCCTGGACGACAGCCAGCTGGCGCAGGAAGCGGCTACGGCGCGCCAGAACGTGCGCGACTGGTGCAAGTAGGCGCGCTCAGCGCCTCCTGAACGCGCGCCTGCGGCGCGCCTCCTTCGCGTCGACGGGCAACGGCCGGTAGATCTCGACGCGATCGCCGTCCCGAAGCGGCGCCTTCTCAGCCACCACCCGGCCGTAGATCCCGAGTCTCTGGCGCCCGAGGTCGATCTCGGGATGGCGCTCGAGCACCCCCGAGGCGCGCACTGCGTCCGCGGCCGTGGCGCCCGGCGCGAGGGCGAGCGTCACCGCGTCCTCGCCCGAGGGCAGCGCGTACACCACCTCGACGCTAAGCGTTGCCATGGAGGTCGTCGGCGCGCCGCGTAAAGGCGTCGACCATGGTGTCGGCGATGTGGTCGAAGAGCGGCTCGAGCAGCTTCGCGAGCGGCCCGGCCATCTCGTACTCGAGCGAGAACTCGACCGAGCAGGCCGTCCCCGACAGCGGCTTGAAGCGCCAGGCCGCGGCGAAATGCCGGAACGGTCCCTTCAGGAGCCGCATGTCCATGGCCTCGGGCGGGTTCAGCTCGTTCCGCGTGCTGAAGGTCTGCTTCAGCCCGCGCATGCCGACGCTCAACGTGGCCTCGACCCGGCCCGCGGTGCGCTCGTCCACCTTGGCCGCCCGGCACCACGGAAGGAAGCGCGGGTACGACTCGATGTCGTCCACTAAAGCAAACATCCGCTCGGCGGAATGCTCGACGATCGCCGACCGGGCAATTCGCTTCATGGGAAAATCGGGGTCAAATGTCGATCGTCGACAACCGCAAGGCGTTCCACGATTATTTCATCGAGGAGCGCTACGAGGCGGGCATCGTGCTCGAGGGCTGGGAGGTCAAGGCCATCCGAGGCGGCCGCGGCAACATCGGCGAGGGCTACGTAATGGTGCGAGGCGAGGAGCTCTTCCTCATCGGCGCGCACATCAGCCCGCTTCCGACTGCCTCGACCCACGTCACGCCCGACCCGACCCGCACGCGCAAGCTCCTGCTGCGCGCCGAGGAGATCCGGCGCCTGATCGGCAAGGTCGAGCAGCGCGGCTACACGCTGGTGCCGCTCAACCTGCACTACACCAAGGGACGCATCAAGCTCGAGGTGGGCCTGGGCCGCGGCAAGCTCAAGCACGACAAGCGGGCCGACGAGCGCGAGAAGGAGTGGAACCGGGAGAAGCAGCGTTTGCTGCGCAGCAAATAGAAAAAGGGGTCAGAGCAATTTTCCTGTAACACCCCGGCGCGTAGCTTTATGGTGTTACAGGAAAATTGCTCTGACCCCTTTTTCAGGCGGCAGCGGACTGCTTCGCCGAAGGCGCATCCTCCGCCAGCGCCATCCAGGTCGAGACCACGGTATCTGGGTTGAGCGAAAGGCTCTCGATTCCCTGCTCCATCAGCCAGCGCGCGAGGTCGGGATGGTCGGAGGGTCCCTGCCCGCAGATGCCGACGTACTTGCCGTGCTTGCGGCAGGCGCCGATCGCCATGGCGAGCATGGCCTTGACCGCGGCGTCGCGCTCGTCGAAGCCCTCGGCGACCAGGCCCGAATCGCGGTCCAGGCCGAGCGTGAGCTGGGTGAGGTCGTTCGAGCCGATGGAGAAGCCGTCGAAGAGCTCGAGGAACTCCTCGGCGAGGATCGCGTTCGAGGGCAGCTCGCACATCATGACGATCTTCAGGCCGTTCTTCTCGCGCTCCAAGCCATTCTGGGCGAGTAGTTTGATGACGCCCTTCGCTTCATTGATGGTCCTGACGAACGGCACCATCAGCTCGACGTTGGTGAGGCCGAGCTCGTCGCGCACCTTCTTCAGCGCCGCGCACTCGAGCTCGAAGCACTCGCGGAAGTCCTCCGCCACGTAGCGCGAGGCCCCGCGCCAGCCGAGCATCGGGTTCTCCTCCTCCGGCTCGTAGCGCTCGCCGCCGAGGAGCTTGCGGTACTCGTTCGACTTGAAGTCCGAAAGCCGCACGATGACCTGCTTGGGCCAGAACGCCGCCGCGATGGTGGCCACGCCCTCGACCATCTTCTCGCGGAAGAAATCCTTCGGTGTAGCGTAGCCGCGCGCCTTTTCCTCGAGCTTGCCCTTCAGGGCGGCGGGCAGCGCCGGATACTCGAGGCAGGCGCGCGGGTGCACGCCGATCTCGTTGTTGATGATGAACTCCAGGCGCGCCAGGCCGACGCCTGCGTTGGGCAGCTGCGCGAACTCGAACGCAAGCTCGGGGTTGCCCACGTTCATGGTGATCTTCACCGGGATGCGCGGCATCTCGCCGCGAGCGCGGCTCGTGACCTCGAAGGGGATCAGGCCCTCGTAGACGTTGCCCGTGTCGCCCTCGGCGCACGATACCGTGACCTGCTGTCCGTCCTTCAGGCGCCGCGTCGCCTCGCCGCAGCCCACCACCGCGGGAATGCCGAGCTCGCGCGCGATGATGGCGGCATGGCAGGTGCGCCCGCCGCGGTTGGTGACGATGGCGGCCGCGACCTTCATGACCGGCTCCCAGTTCGGGTCGGTCATGTCGGTGACGAGAATGTCGCCTTCCTTCACCCGCGACATCTTCGACGCGTCGGCAATCACGCGCACGGTGCCGCTGCCGATCTTGTTGCCGATTGCGCGGCC
>JBJMWH010000181.1:0-3815 GCA_045810245.1 Burkholderiales bacterium
AAAGACGCGCGCGCTCGCCGTCAGTTCGTCTCAGCGCAGCGCGCAGATCCCCGAGGTTCCGACCGTAGCCGAGTCGGGGTTCCCGGGATTCGACGTGACGGTGTGGTACGCGGCGTGCGCCCAGTCTGCAGTGCCCAAGCCGATTGTCGACAAGCTCCACGCCACGCTGGTGAAGACCCTGCAGCTGCCTGAAATTGTCGCGCGCCTCGCGGAGAACAGCATCGAGGCCACGCCGACCTCGCAGGAGGAATTCGCCGCCTTCATCCGGGCCGAAACCGAACGGTGGACGCGCGTGGTGAAGGACGCGAACATCCCGAAGCAATAAAAGCAGAAAAGAGGGGGGTTGACTACCCCTGCTGCGCGCCGGCCTGGAGGGCGGCGATGCGAACCTCGATCGGGGGATGGCTCGCGAAGAGTCCGAGGAAGCGCGACTCGCTCTGCTTGATGCCGTGTGCCTCGAATGCCTGCGGCAGCTCACCCGACTGCACGCCGCCCAGCCGCGCGAGCGCGTTGATCATCGGGCGCTTGTCGCCCAGCAGCCGCGCCGAGCCGGCGTCGGCCCGGAACTCGCGCTGGCGCGAGAACCAGGCGACGATCATCGAGGCGAGGACGCCGAGCAGGATCTGGGACACGAGCGAGGCGATGAAGAACCCCGGCCCGACGCCGCGCTCGGTGCGGAAGATCGCCTTGTCGACGATGTAGCCGATGATGCGCGAGAGGAAGATCACGAAGGTGTTCACCACGCCCTGGATCAGGGTGAGCGTGACCATGTCGCCGTTGCTCACATGGGTGATTTCATGCCCGATCACGGCCTCGACCTCGTCGCGGTTCATGCTCTGCAGAAGGCCCGTGGACACGGCGACCAGCGCCGAATTCTTGAAGGCTCCGGTGGCGAAGGCGTTGGGCGCGCCCTCGAAGATCGCGACTTCCGGCATGCCGATGCCCGCCGTGTCGGCCAGCTTCTTGACGGTCGACACGAGCCAGTATTCGGTGGTGCCCTCGGAGCCGTCGACCACCCGCGCGCCCGTGGACATCTTCGCCATCGGCTTGGAGATGAGGAGCGAGATGATCGAGCCGGTGAATCCCACCACGGCCGAGAACAGGAGCAGGCTGGGGAGGTTGAGGCCCTCCGCGGTCAGGAAGCGGTCCAGCCCAAGCACGTTGACGATGATCGAGATGACCACCAGGACGGCGATGTTGGTCAGCAGGAAGAGGGCGATTCGTTTCATGGGGCCGTTATTCTCCTTTGTCCGCGGTTAGATCAGGGCCGCCGGGTTTGGTTTCAAGATGGCCCGCGCGCCTTTCTCGGCAATGACATAGGTAGGCGCATTGGTATTGCCGGAGGTGATTCTAGGGAAAATCGACGCGTCGATGACGCGCAGGCGCCTGATCCCGTGCACCCGCAGCTCGTCGTCGACCACGGCCATGGGATCCTTGCCCATCTTGCAGGTTCCCACCGGGTGGAAGATGGTGGTTCCGAGCTCGCCCGCCGCGCGCGCCAATTCATTGTCATTTGCAATGGATGGCCCGGGACGGAATTCCTCCGGCTGGTACTTCGCCAGCGCTCTGGCTGCCATGATGCGCCGCGTGAATCGCATGCCTGCCACCGCCACGCGCCGGTCCTCCTCGGTCGAAAGGTAGTTGAGCCGGATCTGGGGGTGGTCCAGCGGGTTGCCGGTCCTGATCCTGACAAACCCCCTGGAGGTGGGGCGCAGGTTGCACACGCTCGGCGTGATCCCCGGGAAGGAATGCAGCGGGTCGCCGAACTTGTCGAGCGAGAGCGGCTGGACGTGCCACTCGATGTTCGCCGTGGGCTGGGAAGGCTCGCTCCTCGCGAAGGCGCCCGCCTGCGACGGCGGCATGGTGAGCGGACCGGTGCGGAAAAGCAAATACTCGAGCGCCATCGCGGCCTTGCCGGCGATGCTGTTGGCGACCCCGTTCAGCGTCTTCACGTTCCTGACCTTGTACTGCATGCGGATCTGCAGATGGTCGTGCAGGTTTTCTCCGACGCCTTTGAGTTCATGAACGACCGGAATGCCATGCCGTTTCAGGAGCTCGGCTGCGCCTATCCCGGAAAGCTGCAGGAGCTGCGGCGAGCCGATCGCCCCGGCCGAGAGGATGGTCTCGCGCCTTGCTTCGGCAAAGAATTGGGTTTCTCGGTGAGTGAACTGGATTCCCGTCGCGGTCCGGTTTTCAATGGGAATTCTCGAGACATGAGCGCCGGTCATCACGCTGAGGTTGGGCCGGTGCATGGCGGGCCGCAGGAAAGCATTGGTGGCGCTCCAGCGCCGGCCGCGCTTCTGGTTCATCTGGAAGTACGCGCAGCCGAAGTTATCGCCGCCGTTGAACTGCTTCACCGGCGGGATGCCGCACTCGGCCGCGGCTTCGCGCCAGGCGTCGATGATGTCCCAGCGCACGCGCGGGTTCTCGACGCGCACCTCGCCGCCGGCGCCGTAGCCGTCGACCGGCCCTTCCTCGTAATCCTCGAGTGACCTGAAGATCGGGACCACGTCGTCCCAGCACCAGCCGCGATTGCCGAGGGCGGCCCAGTGGTCCCAGTCGTCCTTCTGGCCACGCATGTGGATCATGGCGTTGATGGACGAGCAGCCGCCGAGCACCTTGCCGCGCGCGTAGTGGATCGAGCGGCCGGCAAGGTGCTCGTCGGCCTCGGTCTTGTAGCACCAGTCGGTGCGCGGGTTGGCGATGGTGTAGAGATAGCCCACCGGCACCGAGATCCAGAAGTAATCGTCGCGCCCGCCCGCCTCGAGCAGCAGCACGCGCGCGGCCGGATCTTTCGACAGGCGGTTGGCGAGCAGGCACCCGGCGCTGCCGGCGCCGACGATGACGTAGTCGAAGCTTCCCAGTGTCTGCACCGCCCCAAGCCCCGGGAGGGTATTGTAGTCATGTGGAAGGAAAGCTCATGCAAGCCCTGGCCGCCGCCAGGCAAGCGCACTTCGACGCCGAGAGCGGCGCGTGCGACTACGCCGTGCTGCAGGGGTCAGCCGAGCGCGCAGCGCTGGCCGCCTGCCTCGCCGAGCTCGAGGCGTTCGATCTGCAGCGCGTGGCGATTCCCGCCCAGACCGCTTTCTGGCTGAACGTCTTCAACGCCGTGGTGTTGCGAGACGCGGCCGAGCTTGCAGGGGCGGGTAGCGTACGCGCAACGGGCGCATTCTTCGAAGGCCCGCGCCTCAAGGTGGGGCCGTTCGAGTATTCCCTCGACGACATCGAGCACGGCCTGTTGCGCGGCAACCTGCCCAAATTCGGCGCGCGCCGCGCGCCGATGCAGCGCGACGATCCGCGCCTTGCCTACATGCCGCTCGCCTACGACGAGCGCATGCATTTCGCCATGTATTCGGTGTCGCGCTCCTCCCCGACGCTCAACGCGTTCGGCGCGGGCCGCCTGGACGCCGAGCTCGAGGACGCGACCGCTCGCTACCTGCAGCGGCACGTGCGGGTCGAGAACGAAGGGGCGGTGGTCGTGCTGCCGCGGCAGTTCCAGTGGTACTCGGCTGATTTTGGAGGCGAGCGCAATGCCCTCACCTTCGCGCTCGCCCGGCTCGATGACGAGAGGGTCGATCTCGTCGACCAGCGCCGCGGACGCGTGAAGGTGCGCTACGCCGAATTCGACTGGCGGCCGAACGTCCGCGGCTAGAATGGCGGCAACCGAGCGCCCAAGGAGACGCGCATGACGACCCTAGAGCAGTTCGCGGCCGAGTGCCGCACCATCCTCCAGTCCGAGCCCGGGCCGTCCGGGCGGCGCAAGATCTGCATGCGCCTCGAGGGGTTGCTGCGCGATCCGGAATTTGTTTCAGCCA